>JAGLZA010000182.1 GCA_023131835.1 Caldifarciminota bacterium | reverse complement strand
TTAAAGGAATTAAGAAATAAATTATCATAAATTTCCATTCAGGTTTTTATACAAAAAGGCAGGTTGAAAAATATGGTTAAAGAAAAAGTTTTACATACAGGCACCAAAACATTCTTTCATAGTATGGGGATCAAAGTATTTTTTTATAGTAGGATATATAATTCCAAACATAACCAAGATATATGTCCATTGTGTTTTAAAAAAATACAAAATAAGGATGAGGTATATTTGATCATAAATAATTATATACTTTTTCCAAATATATTTGTACATAGGGCATGTGTAGGCTCAAAAGAAGAGTGTGTAAGACAACTTAAATCAAGTTATGACAAATATAAAAAGTTTATTAAAAAATATAGTTTTTGGGCCTATTAGAAGAACTTGTTTAAATATAAGTAGATAAATTAAATCTGTTAACTATGTAATATGGAGACAAAAAGCATGGAAATAAAAGAGTTTAAAGAATCACTAATAGATTTATCAAAAAAGATGAATGAGATTAAAAATCATCTTAAATCAGAAGAAGCAACAAAAAATGCTTTAATTATGCCACTATTACAACTTTTAGGGTATAATATATTTAATCCACAAGAAGTTGTTCCAGAATATATAGCAGATGTAGGAGTAAAGAAGGGTGAAAAAGTTGATTATGCTATATTTAAAGATAAAAAATTATCTATAATTATAGAATGCAAAGCGTTTGGAATTGATTTAAACAAAAATTATTACATAGATCAATTATATAGATATTTTTCAGTATCAGAAGCTTCGATAGCTATTTTGACAAATGGCGAAATATACATGTTCTATACAGACATAGAAGAAAAGAATAAAATGGATCAAAAACCATTTATGATTTTTAATATGTTAAATATCCAAGAGATATTAATTCCAGAATTAAAGAAGCTTTCAAAAACAGACTTTGATATAGACAGTATAGTAGTATCTGCTACAGACCTAAAACTTACAAAAGAAATCAAAAATATTTTAAAGAAAGAACTTTTTTCGCCGACTGATGAATTTTCAAAATATCTTATAACACAAATTATGCCTAATAGAAGAAAAATGCCCGGGCTTATAAATATGTTTTCTAAAAACACTAAACTTGCATTTGGACAATTAATTAAAGAGTGTGTTAATAATAAACTAGAGTCTATGATATTATCAGAAACTAAGACAGATGGCGGATTACAAAAAGACGATGATATAACATCTAATAATGAAGACAAGGTACGAAAACCAATAAGAAAGATAAAAGGATTTTCGTTTAATGGAGAAACTTATAAGGTTAAAACCTGGACAGATATGTTACATAAATTGTGTTGTCTAATAACAATATTACACACTGACACATTTATGCGTCTATTAGAATTAAAATCTCATTTTTCAACTAATGTTGATAGTTTACGCAGACCAAAAGAAATAGACGGTACTGATTTATATGTTGATACGAATCTTAGTGCGAATGGTGTTGAAAAATTATGCAAAAAAATCGTAGAGTTATTTGAATATGATCCTGATACATTTTCAATTAAAGAATTAATTTAA
>JAGLZA010000181.1 GCA_023131835.1 Caldifarciminota bacterium | reverse complement strand
TGTGCTGCTAAACTTTGAAATATTAGCATTATCATACTGTGCTGTTCATATAAGAAATCATTTGGAACTAATTTTGAACACACTGTATAATAAAAAGATACATCTTTCATACAAAAAGACAAAAGAACTCTTTCATCCATCGGTTTACAAAACACGTCTTTTAGTTTATTGATATCCAAACTATTTCCTCTCCATTCTTACTGTATATAATTCTTTTTCCCTTCGAGTCAATTCTCTCTTAATAGTCGCTATCAATTCACTTATATTTTTATCGATCCCATCTATATGCATTAATTCTATGTTTAAAATATCTAGCTTGGACTGTGTCTCTGTTAAATAATCATTTGTTGAAACAAGAAAATCTACTGCCGAACTTCTAGTTTTATGTTCTTTCAATAATTTCTTATCCTTCGACAAAATTAATGATATCGTTCTATCAATCATTTTATTTAGCCTATACACATCGGCCTTGACTATATTCCGTTGATAGGTAAAATAGATCAAATACTGAGCGAGAGCCATCGAATAAGAACTCAATATACTACCCTTAAGCTCGTCTAATCTCCTTGGATCAAATTTCCAGATCTCATCTAACAGATCTTGATTAATTTGTACCTTAGTGAATGATAACATATCAATGTCCATTGGATCTCCTTTTAATTAGCCTTATCATCATCAATTCTTTCTTTTAATGGCCGCAAATCATACATACCAGTACAAAAATACTCCCATTCTATAACTTCGCCAGTGTATGGGTCCATGCTTGGTAAATAATGGGATACCATTTGAACAGACCTACCGTTAATCATACCAATTTGATGACACTGTTCACTTCTATCACAATATTTGTATTCTTTCGTAATTGTACCGTCTTCCAAACTGATAAAATCACCACAATCTTTATTGTATTTTATTGAATCTGATGTTCTTTCGACGCTTACTAAAATATCACTCATTCAACATTATCTCCTTTTGGGGCAGGGAGATCAAATTCGAACTGACATCTTTTGGTTGATCACCAAATATTCTACCGATTTGAACTGCTCCTGCTTATATATATATTTTAATGTCTTGCTTTAACAAACTTTTTTAAATTCTTCTTTGTATCTTCGTATACGTATTCTGTAACCATTATTATTCTCCGTTCTTAAAATTTGTTTTAATAAATGTATCCATATCTTCTATACATAATCGCTTTATACCAAGCTTCATGCCACTCTCTGTCATAGTTAGCAGCGAAATTACAGCTTCTACAAACAGTTATCAAATCTTTTGGCCGGCATAATTTTCTATTATATTCAATATGATGTCTGGTTAAATCCTCTGGATCTCTTGAATTACAACAAGGGTTCATACATTTGTGGCCATCACGTTGTTTGATAGCCTCTGCATACTCTTTATCCTTCCAAATATCACAATATGGTTCACAAGAAACTCCGCCTTTCCAATTTGGATGATTTGAACCTGTCATACTAACAAAGTAAC
This sequence comes from Caldifarciminota bacterium, assembly GCA_023131835.1. Classification (GTDB taxonomy): domain Bacteria; phylum Hydrothermota; class UBA3072; order UBA3072; family UBA3072; genus JAGLZA01. The sequence continues at coordinate 568 of JAGLZA010000181.1, read as the reverse complement.
ATGTTGGGCATCTATATCCTTGCTGCCAATTACCCCAAGTAATTGAATGCTTATGACCATTCGGACAAATATAACCCAATTTGGATAATGAATTTATATATTTAGTTGAAGTCAATTTATAATCATCTTTTTCAAAATCCCTTTGTATAAAGCCTAATGTTAATTTTGTAATCCCAGCACAAGTAGGACATCTTTGTCCTTGTTGCCAGTGAGCCCAAGTAATTGAATGCTTATGACCATTCGGACAAATATAACCCAATTTGGATAATGAATTTATATATTTAGTTGAAGTCAATTTATATCCAACACCTTCAAAATTTTTCTGTATAAATTCTAATGTCAATTTCGCATTTCCAGCACAAACAGAACACCCTTGCCCTTGCTGCCAATTACCCCATCTGATTGATCCATGATGCCCTTCTGGACAAATATATTCTAACTTTGAATGTGCATCTATATATTCATCTGAAACACATGTCCATCCTTTTTTCTCAAATTCAGACTTCACAAAATCTATAGTTAATTTATTCATAAAAATTAGTCTCACTATCCAATGCCTTATTTATTT
>JAGLZA010000180.1 GCA_023131835.1 Caldifarciminota bacterium | reverse complement strand
TGTGCTGCTAAACTTTGAAATATTAACATTATCATACTGTGCTGTTCATATAAGAAATCATTTGGAACTAATTTTGAACACACTGTATAATAAAAAGATACATCTTTCATACAAAAAGACAAAAGAACTCTTTCATCCATCGGTTTACAAAACACGTCTTTTAATTTATTGATATCCAAGTTACTTTCTCTCCATACGAGTTGTAAAAAGTTCCTTTTCCCTTCGAGTCAATTCTCTCTTAATAGTCGCTATCAATTCACTTATACTTTTATCGACCCCATCTATATGCATTAATTCTATGTTTAAAACATCTAGCTTGGACTGTGTCTCTGTTAAATAATCATTTGTTGAAACAAGAAAATCTACTGCCGAACTTCTAGTTTTATGTTCTTTCAATAATTTCTTATCCTTCGACAAAATTAATGATATCGTTCTGTCAATCATTTTATTTAGTCTATACACATCGGCCTTGACTATATTCCGTTGATAGGTAAAATAGATCAAATACTGAGCGAGAGCCATCGAATAAGAACTCAATATACTACCCTTAAGCTCGTCTAATCTCCTTGGATCAAATTTCCAGATCTCATCTAACAGATCTTGATTAATTTGTACTTTAGTGAATGATAACATATCAATGTCCATTGGATCTCCTTTTAATTAGCCTTATCATCATCAATTCTTTCTTTTAATGGCCGCAAATCATACATACCAGTACAAAAGTATTCCCATTCTATAACTTCGCCAGTGTGTGGGTCCATACTTGGTAAATAGTGGGATACCATTTGAACAGACCTACCGTTAATAATACCAATTTGATGACACTGTTCACTTCTATCACAATATTTGTGTTCTTTTGTGATAGTTCCATCTTCCAGACTAATGAAATCCCCACAATCTTTATTGTATTTGATCGAATCTGCTGTTCTTTCGACGCTTACTAAAGTATTACTCATATAATATTATCCTCCAAGCCTTTTAAACGGATTTTTTGATCTTTAGTAAGGGGAATCCACTTTTCATACCGATCACCACACTCATTAATAGCAAATGTTGGATCACAATCAAATGTATGGCCACAATTTTTGCAATCCCTAAAAAACTTTTCCTCGCCGACATCCTTCAAATATAAACCAGCGTTACGCCAAGTATGATACGAAGCCACTTGAGCAAGGACGGAACAATACCCGATCAGTTCTTCGAGATCTCGCTCATTAAAATATTTAGTAATTTGATCCCTATCTTCGTCTGTCAAATAATAATATGTACCACTATGAATTTTTTCTGACATATACCCTCCACCTTTACCGATTTTTAGACTTTCTTTTATTTAAATTTTCTCTATCTTTTCTACACAAATCACAATTACACCTGTCTCCTTTTTCCCACATGGCCCACGTTGTCGCTCCTAAACTTCCATTTGGGCAGACATAATTTAATATTGTATCTTCATTTATATATTCTGTAGTCATCGTTGTTTTCCTTTTTTAAATGATTTTACTGCCTAATTTATATCCCTTGTATTTAATTTCTTCTTCCGGCGTTAATGGCCATTTACTTCTTTTTTGTTGGTTTAAACTACTATTTAGTAATTGAAGATTATCTTGATGGTGTAATCCGCCCTTATATAGTGGTTTTATATGATCTACCTGATAATCCGCTAAAGTTGTTGCTACCGTATAATAGAATTGTATCAATTCCATGTCAGCCTCTGGCGGCATTTGGTTTAGTTTTCGTATCTTATATCTTAATGCATTGGCAAGTAATTTATCACGATTATTTCTTCGGTATTGTTTTTCCTGTTCAGATTTTTTTATGTGCCGTTGTCTACTGTTCTCATTACGCTTTTCCCTATTAATCTCATGATATTGCTTATTATATTTTTTAACATGAACAGCATTCTTGGTGTGCCATTCTTTGTGTCTTTTAATATTCTTATCCCTATTATCTTTACGATACTGCTTGTAATAAATATCACCACAAGCCTTACATTCAGCCCGTAAACCAAATTTGCAGCCCCCTTTATAAAAAAACTCTTTTGTTGCTGGAAATTTTTTTTTACATCTACTACATTTTTTATAATTTTTATTCACAGAAATTAACCGCACTATCCAATGCCTTATTTATTTT
>JAGLZA010000018.1 GCA_023131835.1 Caldifarciminota bacterium | reverse complement strand
CCTCCACAGGGATTAGGATTTAGGGATTAGGATTTTGGATTTAGGGTACAACCCGATCTTCACTGTGTGAACTATGGGGTCGGGGGTTGACTTTGTGACAGTGTGACAGTACGAGTCGTGAGTCGGTAAGGGTTCATGGAGTTCGTGGGGTTGGAAAGAAGTCCAGAATTCACAGCCCAGAGTCGTGAGTCGGGGTAAAGGGGTTGGTGGGTTGGTCGGTTGGTCAGTTCCTCCCAGACCTCCACAGGGATTAGGATTTAGGATTTTGGATTTAGAGCACAACCCGACTCTCATTGGGGAAGAGGTCAAGACATGTCTTGCCCCTACAGATATCGCGGCAGGGATGCCACTCCTACCCTACAAAAAAAATCTCTGTGCTTACGCTCGGTGGTAGACAGATATATTTAAGGTTGGTGGGTTAGTGTGTTGGTCGGTTAGTCGGTTCATCCCAGACCTCCACCAAAAATAAGAAAAGCGAAGATGTCATACTGTACAACCACCGAGCTTAAAAAACAGTGAAGGAACCGTGGCTAAAAAAATGGGTTCGTGGAGTTCGTGGGGTTCATGGAGTTGAAAAGAAGTTCAGAGTTCACAGCCCAGAGTCGTGAGCCGTGAGTCATGAGTCGGGGTAAAAGGGTTGGTGAGTTGGTGAGTTAGTCGGTTGGTCAGTTCCTCCCAGACCTCAACTGGGATTAGGATTTAGAGGTTAGGATTTTGGGTTTAGGGCACAACCCCGACCTTCACCAGAAATAAGAAAGTAGAGGTAGGGGCGTTCAATGAGAACGCCCCTACAAATTCCAGTACAATTATATCCTGTCTGGATTTTTACCTCATGAGGATGGCTTTCTTTATCCCTTTATACTCTCCGCATCTGAGATAAATAAAGTAGACCCCACTCGGAACCTTGTTTTCCTGTGCATCATCTCCTCTCCACTCTGCTATGTATGAACCGGCTATCTTCCTGCCTTCAAAGATTTTCTTTATTAACCTTCCGGACTTATCATAGACCTTGATACTCACTGAAGTCCTTGCTGATACAGCCTCTTTTTCGGGAATGCAATATCTTATACTGAAACCCTGATTGGAAACAGGAGTGTTTATACTCAGATTGAAACCATCCGGTAGATCAGTATATTCTTCTTCAATCCCAGAAAGGGCTGTTGTTATAAAATCAGTCTCATTCATACCATTGGGTCCGATAGAGAGCCATCTTGAATAAATAGAACCATTATATGTAAGAGGTGAATATTGTAATCTTACCCTCCAGTGATAAGCAGTTGAATCCTCCAGGTTGGTTATATTCTCTGATATTTCAATCCCGGATATATCTGTATCATACCAACCAGTACTGAGCCCAAGGTTAGTTCCATCCATTAATTGTCCCAATTCCTTTATTTCCCACTCAAGTTTTACCTTACCTCTACCCCCCGGAGTTCTACCGATAAGTTTCAGTCTTACCTCATTACTCCCTGTTGCATTTAATAGTTGAACAAGGTGAGAACCATCAGGCATAACCTGACAGGGGACGAGTGCAAGCCCTCCTGAATTACCATAATAAACAAAAGCACCACCCTCATCTGTCTGGCCATGATCGTACCAATAAGCCCCCACAATCACATCCGAATATCCATCCCCATTCACATCCCCTGCTTGAGATACAGAAGTTCCAAATTGTGCATATGCCTGGTCTGATTCTGCTGTCCAGTCAGGGGTTATTGCTAATCCTGAACCACTGCCGTGATATACAAAAGCACGACCCTCATCTGCTTGCCCATTATCATAATAATAAGCCCCCACAATCACATCCGAATATCCATCCCCATTCACATCACCTGCTGTTGAAACTGAATTTCCAAACTCTGCACCTACCTGGTCTGATTCTCCTGTCCAGTCCGGGATTAGTGATAATCCTGAAACACTACCGTGATAAACAAAAGCACCACCCTCATCTGTCTGGCCATTGTCATATTGATGCGCACCCACAATCACATCCGAATATCCAT
>JAGLZA010000179.1 GCA_023131835.1 Caldifarciminota bacterium | reverse complement strand
AACTCGTATAACCACAATGTTAAAGGGATCCATCGCCTGTACTCCAGTAGACATCTTCTTTCGGTAAATTGTGGTAGTGTCCTGCCGCCTTTGATATTTCGTCCCTTAATAACCGTATCGCTTCGTTTACTTCTCCTGCAGCGTATGTGTCCGCTATAACTTTGAACATTTCAAGCAGGAATTCTGGTTTCTTTGGTGCTTCTACTTGTTCTGTTTCCTCTAAGAGCTCCGGCCGCTTTTCTATCTTTGCTAACCTTTTCTCTATTGACGATTCAAATTCAGACCTTCTTGCAATCTCTCTTATTTCAGTTACCCTCTTGTCTATCTCCTCCATTGCCTTTTCATCTTTTTCGTTTGCTATGTAGTTTGCAATACCCGCGATACGTAGTTTTAGCGCACTCCATAGCGATAAGTTTACCTCCACCTCTATCTCCACTACTATGTCTTTTGTTTTTGCCATGAATAAAGTAAGTATTTGAAGTATATAAAGCTTTAATATTTAGAGGGTTGCCTTTAGAGTGCAGCTTCGGGATCAGCTATTCCCGGATCCAAGTTCATCTTTTTGTTTTACCTCCTTGAGTTTATCAACTGGCATCTTTTGTGATATGATTTTTTTTTGTATGTTAATAAATAATGCGGCGATATGGTTTCTCCGCCTTTCTTTTTTATCGTTTGCTATTAATATTTAACACTTTTTGTTATATCCGTTTGAAGTCCCTTGTCTTTATCTCCATTGTTCGCGGTGGATACCTCATGACTGCGGGCTTCTTTATCTCTGTGTTCAGTTCCGTTATCGCCCACACCAAAGCGTCTATACGATTAGGGGAATTACGAGATATGCCTGGCACCCATGTTACCATCTCCTCTTCAAGATAAGGGAACTCACCTACATGATGTATTCTGCTGTGTTCGTACTGTGCAACCACTGGCTCAGCTCGTACTGCTTTACCTCTACTTGCATGTACGTTTTTGTATCTGCATGTTTGATTACTTACGTTTGCTGCCTGCATTATCGTTGCTTCCACCATATCACCCCCGTAGTTCGTTTCACCCACTATCATGTCCGCTTTGTTGTGATTGTATGCTGTTAAGACTGCGTCAGCCCACTCACCTGGCGTTCCTAAAAGGCTTTTGTCGTCTATGATGTAGCCATGCCCGTCAGTTCCTACGCCTGCAATTACTATGCCTGTTTCATTTCCTAAGCTGCCTGTTGGGTCCACTCCTACTATGATTCTTACTAAGTCAGGATGTTCGGTTACTCTGTTTTCGTTTATTAGTTTACGTGTCCATAAAGCACCAGGTGACTCTTCTATGTCTTCGGCCTGTATCTCTTGTCTAAAAGCGAGAGCAGTCATATCCTCGGTTATCTCATCAAGTGCTCGTTCGTTAATGTAAGGATTGTCAAATGAACTGAAATGGAATACACACCAACGTCCTGAAGTATCCTGCTGTGCGTTCTTGAACATCTTAGCTGCGTGTAACGGGTCTTTTGCTTTACTCATTGTACGTGAAGTTATCGAAGGCGGTGTGTATATGAAGATAGCCCCCCCATCTCGGTCTAAAAGCATTGGAGCACCCACCAAACCCCAAGTGTCTTCACTCATTAATTGGTATTCGTCTAAGATTAGTACAGATGCGAAGTCACCCCTTAATGTATCGGGATTGAACGCCGTTTTAGCTCGGATACGTTGTTTGGTGTTCTCTAATTCAATTGTGTGATATACTTCGTTTTTTCTGAATACGTCTGCATCAATGGGATTATGTAATGCGTTTTTGACGGCATACCAAAAAGTTGCTACTTGATCTTCCGTGGGAGCTGCATATAGCACTCGTTCACCGGCTAAAAACGCTTTTACTGCGATTATACTTGCAACTATTGTCTTACCACTACGCCTTCCTGCCCGCACTATCTTTCTCTTTGCTGCACTATCAATGATAGCCTGCTGCATAGGGTGTGGTTTAGGTAGCGTAACGGTTAGTTTGTTTTCTTGCATTTCCTATATGCCCCACCATTGATTTGTTTTACCACCCCATTGCTTTGCCATTGCATCTGCTATGCCTCGAAACGTTCTGCTTCTGATCTTCCATCTGTCAGGCGATGGTGGCAACTTCATTGTCCATGCACCACCCCTTTTTTTACCGTTTTTAGTTATGTATATTTCGCCTTTATCAACTATTTTTGTTGGAAATAAAGGGGGGAGATTCTTTAACCATAAACACGTCGCCCTTTGTGCTTCATCCCCAAACATATAAGGTTGTATTATCTGATCAGGCTTACGTATCTTTGTACTGATTACGCCAACAGGGTTTTCTAAAGCGATTTTAGGGATGGATGCGTTTAATAGTAGTCTGACGAATTCGAGTGCCTCTATTTGTTCCTGTTCTTTGTATTTAAACCACACTGCGCCGCTTACTGCAAGACGCGTACACGGTGGATGCGCAATCATCATATCCCAACCGTTGTCTAAAATATCTAATACATCCCCTTTGATATGATTGCCGTGTCTTTCAGTATCGAGCAAGTCACAACTCCACGCATCGTGACCACGTCTGACAAAGGCATCTCTTACGATACCGGAAAACTCACATGCAACTAAAACTTTCATACGCCCCCTTTATCCTCTTCATACCTCACTTCGATAACGGTTTTGATCTCCCCTTTGTGTTCCACCTCTTGCTTCTCACTCCAATCGTAGATAAGCATAAAGTACAGTTTCATTGCTGATACGTTGCCGCCGACTGCCTCTTTGAATAACCCGCTTAAGACTTCGTTACCTAATACCCTGTATGGCTGCACTAACTCAGTTAGGTTTATCTGCTCCAGATGCCTGATTACGGTACGTTCCGCTATGTCGCATCTTTTGGCTACTTCCGCTTGTGTGGGTATTCGCTTTTCTGCTTTTATTATGGATTTGTATGCCTCCTTAATGCGTTCGTCTAATATCTTATATGACGTGTTTTGCGCCCTTCTTGTTTGTGACATTTTACCTTTATTTATCCTTTAAATTACATCTATATAAAGGTTATATTACTTTTTTCTCCTGTTAGTTTCGTTTGGTTTACTATCTTATTTAATCTTTTGTATGCAAGTTTACAATAATCTGTTGATATGCCAATACCTATACTGTTTCGTCCTGTCTTCTCTGCTGCTACTAAAGTTGTTCCGCTTCCTACAAATGGGTCTAAAACCGTATCCCCTTGATTACTCCATGAATGAATATGGTCATGTGCAAGTTGTTCATTGAATACCGCAGGGTGTCCTGTTTTATGCGACGGGCTAAAATACCAAATATTGTATCTTTTCCCATAGTCTTTAGTGACTGCTATTGATTTGCTTTTTTTTCTTATTCCATTTTTATTTAACCTTGCCATTGATGAACCTTTGCGAACGGCACCTGCCGTTTGGTTTTTTCTATCATAAAGTAAATTCGTTGTTTTGATTTTCTCTTTAGAAAGTATAAACATATATTCAAACATCTGCATATAGCATTTATTACTCCCTGCCATACTTGAACCGTATTTTGCATATATCATTGTATCATGCAAGTTAAACCCCAGCTCTTTAAAATAAAGTGCTTGTTTAAAACTCGTTCCCGTTTCGCTCCCGTTTACTGTTGCATCACCCACCACCCAAACGACTACGGCACCCTCTTTGAGTATTCTAAACAGTTCCTTTGCAACACTTTCGAAATCAAATGAGTATCCTTTATAGTCTCGTAAATTGTCGTAAGGAGGTGAAGTAAGAACTAAGTCTATGCTTTCTGAGTCTAACTTGTGCATAACTTCGATACAATCTCCACAAATAATCTTATGGGTGCTCATTTTATACTTATAACACTTTTTTATTCAAATAAGTTAGTTTGCTTTAATTCCCCTTTTATACGTTGATTGGGTATATTTACGTGCTTATCCCGTATCTTTCTGATGCGTTCTTTTTCCTTTTGCCATTCCCTTTCTGATAGGTCCGTCCACTGAGTTAGTAACATTTCTTATTTATGCCTCTTTTTGTTAGAACTCAAAACCGCACTTGGGACATACGTGTTTAGGTGCGTCTTCCCCTTCGGTGCTTTCATCTCCTGTCTTGACGTTTTCCCAATCGAATTCCAACACATCACTGAAGTTTTCTAATTCTGATAACGTAAATGGCATACTTACTTCAAGCTCTTCTAAGCTGTATTCTGTTGATATGTCTGCCATTGTTTCTGCAAGTTTTATATTGTCCGACTCGAACCTCGTTTCATTTATTTCAACTGCGATACGTTTCGCTTTTGCGTCCGATAATCGTCCGAAGTCAAAACACAACACGTAGTCTACTTTCATGTCTGCAAACGCATCATAACGGTGGTTCCCATCAATTACTTCATAGTATCCCGTGTCCAACTCCCTTACTAACGTATTCACTACCTGGCCGTTGCGTTTGAGGTTTTCTATTAGCTTACCCTTTAACTTGTCGTTGTCCACCTTGTAGTTCCAATCCGCTTTGACAAGCAGTTTAAACGGTATTAGTTTGTATTTGGCAAATAGCTTCTGCTCACCCCCTAACTTTATTCCCCCTTCACTTTTGAAAGGTATTATATCTTCTTTAAGTTCTTCTATTTTACCCATTTTGTTTCTCCAATGGGGCTTGAAGAGATCGACCCCTCGTTCTCCAAGTTGTAAACTTATTGCTTTTCCTCTGAGCTAAAGCCCCCTATTAAAGATAAAGAGTTACATCTATATAAACCTTTTTACCCATCAATGTTGCCCCCTGAATCCTTTTGGCCCAATGGCACCCATATTTCTGTACTCCCCTTACCTATTCCCCACCCATAGGTGAGCCAAATACCCCTACGCTTGTTGAATTGCCATGTTGTGACACATGATACCCCTTTAACTGCTTTCACCTCTATTAGTTTTGCCCGCATTTCTTTCAGCACACCATTTATATAAGTAATATCCGTGTCAATGTCTATCTCAACTCTCAACGTTTCCTTCATTTTACCGGTGTCCCCCTTCTATACCTTAATATATGTTCACCTTTCGTTAATAGATACATTCTTGCTCCATCTTTCCAGTCATGGTGTATTTCAGTAAACCACCAAATTGAAGAAGGAATATGCTCTTTTACCCACGATTTATCCCTATTTCTTATCTTAGCTTTCTCTTTATCCCGTTCTTTTGAGTTGTAAAGGAACATATTACTATTGCCCGCTGAAGTGCCGTCCTCAAATCTACGACAATCTATCCTCCAAAACCACCCTTCAATAGTACCAGATAATAAAGTAAAACTTTTTGTTCTTTTCATTTTACCTCTTTTTCTTTAGCTCCGTTTCCAACCCCCATCTTCCGCGAAAAGCATCAAACCCGTTTGTTGTTACTTTGATTGTATGGAGCCCAAATTTTTTCCATAGTTCGTTTAACCTCAATATTTCACTTTTCACATCTGCAACAAGCTTATTCATTTTGTCTCCTTCGTCCGTGTCTAAATACACAAACACCTTTATTAGTTTTCTCATTTTTTTCTCTCCTCTATTATCTTAATTTCGGTTTCCCGCCAAATTCCTTGCTCTTTAACTAACCCATCTACATACCTTGAAAGTATCCCTAATGCAGTTACTGCTTCTGATAAACAACCGTATTTCAAGCTATCCCTTAAGTCATCTATTATACATTCTAATTCTGGATATTCCATTTCGCTCATTTCTCTTTAAAGCTCTCCTTTTGATATTTCTTTTTCTGTTAGTAACGTTTTCATTTTATACCAATTTAGTTAGTTTTACTACATGCGTTGAGGAATCGGAATATGCCTCACTTGCAATATAAATAGAATGCAACCCTAACCCGATACCAATATTGAGTAGTTCCCTTTTTTGGGGTGCGTACACGTGCCCATGTGGTTTGCACTTTACAGCCACCTTTTTCCCTTTTGGTTTTGTAAATATAAAGTCAAATGCGTAGTTGTCAGACTCCGTCACCAGGAAGCCACGCCTTTCCAATTTCCTTTTTACTGCTTTTATGAATCTGTCCATTTTCATCCCCCCTATAACATCCCAAAACCTTCTATTCTCTCACCTGCATTGTGCTCCCACCATTCCCGACTACCCATAGGATAAGGGTTAGTTCTTATCCTTTCGTCTTTTTCTTTACTGTTCATGTCGCAGGCCCTCAAGATGCTCGATTACTAACTCTAATACAGTAGAGGGATACCCGTGTTCCCTAAAAAACACCTTCTGCATTTGACGCTTTTCATCTAACGCCTTGTCCACATTTAGAACAAGATTATCTTCCTTCATTTTTCTTTTCCCCTTTTTTCTTTACACTTAAGACACCAGGATATACTTCTGTATGATTGCCGTCCACTTCGTTGTCCTCCTCAAAGCATGCGCCGCATTTAAAGAAAAGCATACCTTTAGGAGCATACACTGCACCACCTTCAATTACAATTGTTTTACCCTGTTTATGTATGTCTATTTTCACGTTTCTTTTACAGTCGTTGCAGGTGCCTTCGTAAGTTATACTCTTTACTGTTTCAAACCGTTTTGCTATTGTTTCCAATTTCATTTTCCCGTTCCCTTTTTATATACTAAACTCACCATCAAAAGAGCCGTAATAGAACCTAATCCATTGACTCTTAAGAATAGATAGTCTGCTTCTATATCCTTCATACTCTTGTTTTCTCCTTTTCATATACCAGACTTAACATCTTAAGAGCCGTGATGGCGTCCACCCCATTGGCTACTAAGAAGAAATAGTCTGTTTCCACATCCCTCATACTTTTCTTACCTCCTTATCCCACCTCGCTTTTTCTATCTTTTGTTTCTCCTTGGCATACTGCCATATATGCGATACTTTACCTACCTCCTTAATGTATAGACTGCGTACTTCTTCAGAAGTAGATAAGGCGGCAAAGCGTGCTTTCACTTTCTCTATTTCGTTTTCTGTACCGCGCAGGACCACCGTAATATTTAGTCTTTTTTCCATGTTCACTCGATCTCCCCAAGGTATTCTACCGCTATTTTAAAGTGTCCCAGCCCTTCAAGTAATTTATCCTTATCCACATCAGTCCCTATTTTTGGAAGACCCGCTTGACAGTCGACAGTGCCTAACTTTATCTCGTCAAGGCTTACTAATACTAAGGCCTGTGCCTTTTGCATATCGCCTATTACCACACACTCGTTTATATCTTCGATGT
>JAGLZA010000178.1 GCA_023131835.1 Caldifarciminota bacterium | reverse complement strand
AAATACTCAATATCTCGTATCAGACACCGTGATGCAAATTTATGGCAAAGACGGTTTTGGGAACACCAAATTCGGGACCAGGAGGATTTCAACCGGCATTGCGATTATATTCATTACAACCCCGTAAAACACGGATTGGTTGGCGACCCAAAGAAATGGGAGTACAGCACGATTCACCGCTTTATCCGGAAAGGGTTATACTCAAACCATTGGGGTGATTTCATAACAGATGATATCATTTCCATGGACATGGAATAATTCGATTCATATTTTTCTGTTGGAAGGCATTTGGTGGGCAGTGCCCACCCTACAAAAAGATCATTTGGTGGGCAATGCCCACCCTACAAAAAGCCATCGAACCTGTAGGGTGGGCACCGCCCACCAAAAACCTGATTCCATTTTTGTTCCGCCATCGAACCTGTAGGGTGGGCACCGCCCACCAGAAAACCGGTTGCAATGGTGGAATATAGGTGGGCAGTGCCCACCCTACAAAAAAAGTTATGCCCATATAATTTCGATGGAGAAAACATGAAAATCGTTTTGTCTCCGTTTTCATAATGAAATTGACTTCATTTTTGTTCTGCCCTCAAACCTGTAGGGTGGGCAGTGCCCACCAAAAAACCGGTTGCAACGGTGGTGGAATATAGGTGGGCGGTGCCATCTTGGTGCCATCTTATTGGTGGGCAGTGCCCACCCTACAAAAAAAGCCGCCCGGGAAGTTGTTCCTGAGCGGCTTTTTGTTTTTGCTGGAAACCTTTACCCAGCCTGTTTACGTCTATTTCTTAAAGAACTTTTTCCTGCCGACTCCAGCCAGTCCAACCAGCCCGCTGCCAAGCAGCAGCATGGTGGCCGGTTCTGGGATGACGTCACCCTTTATTCCCCATTTACGTCAAGAATGTAGAGGCAACCCCTTTATCCCCTTCCTTTTCCTGCCCACCTTGGCAGAGTTACTTGTTTACTTATGGAATATCCCCCTTTCCCGTAATAAAACAAGCTTTCTGGCATCAAGGGCAGTGATCATTCCGTCGCATCGAGGTCTCGCAGAGGTTGTACGCTATTGCCAAAGGAAAAAGCCCGGGGATTTCTCCCCAGGCCGTATGTATGATTGTTCCGCGGCAAATGTTATGGTGCCAGCGGAGGAATGTGGTCAACTACGTAGTGCTTGCCAGCGAAGTCGAATTCCGCTCTCCAGCGCCATTCACCGGTAGGAACGATCCGGCGGTCGAATTTCAACTCAATGTCCGCGCTCATGAGCGTGGGATCGCACTCTGTCCATTTCTCCTCACCGGGTGCCAAGTCGCCCAGAATAGAAACACCCTTCAGAATCTGGAGATTGGTGGGTGTCTGTGTCAGGGTCATGACCAGGTTTTCAGCAGCACTTTCTCCGAGGTTTTTGAACATCACTCCTATGCCAAGTCGGTACTCAAAACGGCTCAGCAGTTCCCTGAAACAGGTAGTGTACTCCTGTCCGTACACGACAGCTATAGAAATTATATTGAACTGCGCCGATGAAGTACCCGTCAGGCCGTAACTGTCAGTGACCCGCAAGACAGCCGAACGTGATACCGGCTCCGGGAACTGTTTCGTTACTATGCTGTAATCTCCTGGTGTCACCGGCGTGCCGTCTTCACCCGGCTCGTTGAAAATGCCGTCACCGTCCAGATCCCACTCGTAGCTGACGATGGAGTCACCGAGACAACTCGGATCCACAGGGTCCGTACAGGAGTTCGGGTCATAAGAGGCCGACCCATCAAAGGTAAGGATATCACCGGGTACGCCGGCCCACGGCCCGTTGGTGACAGCCACAGGAGCCACGTTGCCGGTAGCTACTGTGATGGTGGCTATGTCATCATCAGTTTGCGGGGGAGTACTGTCGTCCGTCACCCGCAGGGTTACCGTATACGTCGCCTCCGCGCCGACATCAGGATACGAGGTCGTCGCCGTCATACCTATGGCGCCTTCACCCGCATCAGGCGTGGCCTTGCTATCCCACCAGAGACCGTCTGCTGCATCAAAGTCCCATTCCCACTTCACCAGGCTCCTGGCCGGATCCTGATGGGAGGAACCGGTGCCGTCAAGATTGACCACTTGGCCCGGATTTACAGTGGGATAGGGACCGCCTGCATCGGCCACGGGAGGCAGACCGGCAATAGCCGGGGCCAGGATGGCAAGAGCGGTACTGGTGGCAAAATAGTGATCATACCACCCACCTTCATCAGTCCAGTAATCGTCACTTTCCTGGTCACCGACGAGGAACTCGGTATAGAGTGCCTCCCAGTCGCGCCCGTTAAGGTCGCCTTTGTTGAGGTACTTCATACCCTTATAAAAGGCATACATGGCGTAATAACTCCCCAGATTGCCGTCAGATGAACCGGGCACATCCCAGTTGGCGTCGAGGAATCCAAGTGCGCTCTGTACGCGGGGCTCAGTTTCTGCATAGTTGCAGTAGTGGAGCATGCATACGCCGGCTCCCGTCTTGGCGAAATTGACCCAGTCGTAGGCATCGGTATAGCCGAAGCCCCCGCTATCGGGATTCTGGCTGAAGGCCAGCCAGCCATCGAGTTCACTAATGACGGCTGGGTTCACATTGATATCCCACCGACTTCTTGCCTCCTCAAGGGCCAAAACAGGCCACTGCGACACTGAGTTGTCAGCCTCGGAATAATTTCTTTGATACCGCCAGCCACTGGCACCGCATTCCCCATCTGAAACGGTTATCAATACATCGCATAAAAGTTCTCCCTCATAGAAAACAGAGACGACATAGTCTCCTGCTGCGGCGTATGAGTGGCCAGGACCTTCAATATAGGCATAATCTGGACAGTACAAGTCGTAGCCAGGGTAATCTTCAGGCGGACTGCCATCACCCCAGTCTATAGTGAAAGTGCCTGGACATTGGCTTGGCAGATATTTCCAGGCGTAGAAGTATGATATAGAAGACCCTTCCGTGCTTATACCGACATAACTATTATCGCCAGAACATTCATACCACACTCCCCCGTTTCCCAGACCTTCATTCTGGGCAAAGGCCAGGAAGTCCTTGGCATCGACGATGATGTCCCATAAGGTCATACCGTTTACGAACCGGGTCACATCGGTCGTCACTGCCGTCCTCGTCTGGGCCGTGGCTTTGTCACAGCTATTGACGATAGCCAGGACCGCGATCGGGTCAATATACAGTTCTCCGTGATAAGCGCCAGATCCGGACTCTGAAAAGACCACCCCTTTGCCATCATTGTCACTGTCGCCGTCATCAGCTTCTGGGTCACCAATGCACGCCTGTTCGCTCAGATCAACATCGTAAGCATTGTTGAGGAGATAACGAATGCCTTCCTCAACTGACTTTTTGTAGATGTCGCTGTCATCCGATTGCAGGTTATGTCCATGGTTTTCAAAGGCGATTAGGGCTATGCCGGTGCCGGCGATACTCTCCCAGCCACCTGGCCAATGACTGCCATCACCTGTCGTGATTTCCTGCCTGTACATGTACCTGAGCCCTCTGTCAACAGCCGAGTTTTTCTGGCGCTTGAGATCATCGTCGGCGGCAGCGATAACTTGCAGGTTTATGGTGGCAGCACTCTCAGCCGCGGTTGAATCCCTCACCGTCAGCCTTGCCCAGTGGGTGCCGAAAGTATCGTACAGGTGGTCAATAGCGATAAAACGAGGTTCCGCGACAGCACTATACGACGTGTCGCCACCATTACTGAATTCCCATTTGTATTCGTAGGGCGGTGTGCCCCCTTCCACGTTTCCGAAATAGGTACGCGTCTCGCCGGTAATAACATATGCCGTAGCAAAGGTGTCGCCGCTCGGCTGCACTCGCACCGTCGGGTCAGCCTCAGCTACCTGCGCAAAGGCAAAAAAGGCCAGCATTACCCCTAGAAAAAGGGAGAAAAGCTGTCCCTTCCAAGACTTTAGTTGTTTCATTTTGGCTCCCTCCTATACTTGATTAAAGGTTTGAGAAATATGGTTGCTGTGTTATTTCTTATTGTTCGGAAATGGTTGCAGATATACGGTTATAGAAATGGTTAGCCCCTAAAAGTGGGAAATGGGGGTCACGAAGACCCCCAGACAGTGTTAATTCCTTTTTTTCCTTTTTACAAACCACGCTCCAGCCAGGCCGGAACCAAGGAGAAGTATGGTCGCCGGCTCAGGGACTGGTTGTGCCTGAAATGTCGTGAAGTTAAAATCGTCGATGTGAAATGCCTCGCCGAAACCCCAAGTGTCAAGGTCATCGTAAATGTACAGGGTGTCAAACCCTGTAGCAAAGGATAAGCCCATGTTGTGGTAGAGATTGTCAGTTGCCGTCATCGATGTACTTGCTACCACAGTCCCACCAAATAACGCTCCTGCCCAGAGAGTGGTGCTGGGTGGTAGCCAGTACTCCGAGAGAATATCAAAGGACACGCTGGTAAAGAGTTCCCCCGGGGTTGACAGGCTTGCGCCGATGAATGTGCCATACAACCCAGGGCTGTTCCCTGTCCCGTCATCAAAGCCGCTCATAAGATAGGGATCACCTGAAGTCCATGAATCATCGGTATAGGTGTCAATCAAAAGGGTTGGATCTCCTGCCCAGAAACTTACTCCATCTATCGTCGGGTCTGACGTCAATAAGGGTACCTCGTCAAAGGTGATAGCACTGGCCACACCG
Organism: Caldifarciminota bacterium; assembly: GCA_023131835.1. Lineage (GTDB taxonomy): Bacteria > Hydrothermota > UBA3072 > UBA3072 > UBA3072 > JAGLZA01. The sequence goes on along the minus strand of JAGLZA010000178.1, from coordinate 3,980 downwards.
GTTAGACCTAAGAGTAATAACAATGACATTAAAACTACTCCGATTCTTTTCATTATCTCACCTCCTTGGTTTCGTTAATGGTTAATTGGTTATTCGTTAATCGATTTGTGGGTTTTGTGTTTTTTGACTTAACAAACCTTTACCCAGCCTGTTTACGTCTATTTCTTGAAGAACTTCTTCCTGCCAAGTCCAACTAATCCAACAAGCCCACTGCCAAGTAGCAGCATGGTGGCCGGTTCGGGGACTGGTGCAGACGGGGTTGTGATCTGTCCAAAAAGCAATGTGCTGTTTGTACCACCTTCTGGCGATTGAAATTGATCAATGAGATTCGAAGGATCGGGCCCAAAGCCGAGTAATTGCAATGTATAAAGTGTTCCTCCGATATCAAACGTCTCGTCAGGATAGGAACTGGGGAATGTGATAATGTCATCGCTATCGGGAGGCCCGGGCGCATTGGGAGTTTCATCGATCGCAAAGGTGAAGTCAAAAGTACCAGCTAGACCTGTCGGATCGCTGAAGATCAGACTGATCGTCAGATCTGTAGAGGAAGCCGCTGTGCCAGACAAAATTGGGTTGTTGAAATGCTGTAACTGTCCAATTTCGAATGTCTCTCCAATGCCAAAAACACTGAGGGGCGGTGCTATCCCTGTGAAGCCTAGCCCACTCTGACCCCATCCCGTGCCAGTACCCCATAGGACCTGGTCCTCAAGGCCGTTGCCATATGCCACCACGACATCCACGGGGTAGATAACACCGGTTCCGCCGATGGTATTGCTCCAACTCCCGTCAACGGAGGATAGCGTCAAGGCACTCGCGACTCCCACCACACCAAAAACCAATGTCACCGCACATAAAAACACTAAAAACTTTTTCATTTCTTCCTCCTTAGTTTCGTTAATGGTTAATTGGTTATTCGTTAATCGATTTGTGGGTTTTTGTGTTTTATTCAATGAACTTTTACCCCGTTAAGTGGTTTATCGTACTTAGCCGGGGCAACAAACCTCTATTTCTTCTTAAAAAACTTCTTCCTGCCGATTCCAGCCAAACCGATCAGGCCTGTTCCGAGAAGGAGCATGGTGGCCGGTTCAGGGACGGGGGCGGCAGAAACGTGGAAGAAGTCAGGGTTGCTAGGATCAGTCGAACTCCCAGTGCCCATATTGCCGCCGACTTGGAAACCTATATTTGTGACATGGTCTAAATTGGGGACAGAGGTAAGGTCTATGAACAGGGTAGCGCTGCTATTTGGTGATATAGCAACCCACCCGTTATCTACCCATGTGTTGGGTTCGCTCCAATCGGTATATCCTGTATTCAAAAAGAGGTTAACCATCCAATCATCGTCGTTGTCATTGTATAAGGTCAACTCATATGAATCGAAGCCAACCAAACTATTGGTAGGACCTGTTCCTAATGCAGCGCCAATAACATCTGCAGTTGTTGCACCCGATCCTGTACTTGATGTACCCCAAAAATTAGCTCCAATGCCCATCTGAGCAAAAGGCTCACCGTCATTAGAACTGTCGGAAATTGCTCCGGCATAACCTACCGAGCCACCCATAGACGCCCCGTAAGGAAACGTCTCTGTCCCCACGTAAGTCAGACTGGTTGTGTCATTCTCAGGATTTTCAAAAACATCCCACAGCAATAGCAGTGCATCCTCATTTAAGGTAAAGGTTGTTGCTGACGCCGCCATTGGAAGCATCATCAATCCTAACACTAAAAAGATTGCTAAAATAGTCTTTTTCACTGTTTTCCTCCATTACTTTGTTATTAGTTAAATGGTTGATTAGTTAAATGGTAACGTCAGTCGTTTCATCACCTCCCTCATTTTTGTTAAATAGTTAAGTTGTTAAATGGTTAAATAACACGGCCTCCGGCGCTGAAAGCTCAAGGCTGAAAGCTCAAAGCTCAAAATCTGGAACCTAATAAACCCAATGAACTTCTACAACACTTCCTTCTATTATCATCCCCATTAGTTTTAAATTTTTAGTTGTAAGTTATAAGTTGTAGGTTAATTATGTAACTTTCTTACCTTCTTAAACGTTTCCTCCCCAGGCCAGCCAGACCGATCAAACCAGTGCCCAGCAGGAACATGGTTGCGGGTTCGGGGACAGGCGGCACATCCACAGTGAGGCCGTCGTTGCCGCAGGCATAAGCCCAGTGGACATCAACCGGGCAGCCATCGAGAAGGTTCAAATCAATCTTTCCCTCCATGAAAGAGTGCTGAGATGTTGCTCCGTTGTCAGTGTACCAAAAGGCCCCGTAATTGCTGATTGAATCCTCACTTGAAGCACTGTAAAGCTGCACAGGGTCTTGATTGTCCGGTAAGCCGGACCAGTAGGACAATCCTTTCATGAGGAGTGTATCTCCTGAATATTCACCATCGATCCCATCAACCCGATACAAGCTACCGGCCACACCGGTGACTGTCCTGCTAACAACATAGCCACTGTCATCAAGGTCGTAACGGGAACCAGTTGTCTCAAGAGCGTACATATTGGTTGTGGTAGTAATAACGATGTCACCGGGCTCATAGAGGCTGAAGCCGTTATCTGAGCGGGCACCCGAAACAACGGCAAAACAAAGAAATCCGTTTTCAATTGCAGCATATATACCTTCAGCATCAAAATTCTGGCCACCCCACCCAGGACCCACTTGATAGCTGTTTGAAGTGTCATCTGAATTTTCAACAGAATAATTGATTCCCGGATTGGGGGTGAGCGCGCTACTGTTATTGTCCGCCACTGTAATACCCCAGTCCGACCAGTTCCCATCAATGATGATGGCCATTGCGTCTCTGTTCCCGGCAAGGCATATAACCAGGGCTATTATCATTATCCATGTTTGGAAGAACCGTTTTCTCATTTGTTATTCACTTCTCCTCCCCCTGCTTGATGGTTTCGTAAAAAGTCATATTCACTCTCACCCCAGCCCTCTCCCATCGAGGGAGAGGGATTTTTTGGACTTTTTACGAAATCATCCCTGATTAACTGTTGTCTATTTTCTTCCTCCCAACCCATCCCAGACCGATCAAACCGGTTCCCAGCAGGAGCATGGTTGCGGGTTCGGGGATGGGTATGTTATCGTAATCGGTGCCGTATAAAAAATGGACTTGATCGATATTATTGACATCTAAACCACTATCCCCTTCCCAGGTAATAATCACTGAATTATTAATGTAGGCCAGCGCATTACTGCCGTCCCACCCATCCGGCCCGGTAATGCCGAAGTCAGGACCGTTAGGAGCCAAAGGGTTCTTGGGAGTGGTATAAATTTGCAGGTCGGGGTCTATGATCGTGCCTTCCCCGAATCCATCCCATAGTTCACTCGGATCGACAGGTTTGGTGGGATCAAGACCGGAACTGGAAATACCGTAGTCACCACGTCCACCATTGATACCGTTGATATCAGTAAGATATCCGAATTCGCCATTAAGATTGGTAGGGTAATCATCAGGATCTATTGTTTTGCCATCAGCATCAACAATGTCGACTCCATCAGTTCCAAGAGACGATCCCGTATTCAGCGCCACACTGGGGGGATCCGTCAAGTCGCCCGTGAAGCCGAAAAAGAGTCCCATCAACAGTTCATCATTTTCGTCCGTTAAAGTAGCCAAATTTGTAAGCACAATCTTAAGGTCGTTACCATCTATCGAGAAGACTGCCGTGGCATACCGGTCGGCATCGGAAGCGGTCCAGCTACCCGAATCAATTGGGGATTCAAATCCTTGTAAAATAGGGGCTGAATATGCGCGTGGAGAAAATGCGAGCACGCAACCTATTACAAGAATCAATGTCATGTTCCTTATCTTCATAATGTCAACGTCATCCCTTCTGGTTGAGCATCCCACTCGCCACACAATAAGTTTGATGGCGTCGTAAAAAGTCCCATCTACTGTGTTGTAGTATTTTTTCAGACCCTCGACATACTATATGTATGCCTCCAGTCCTGAAAAACTACTACGCCTTGTATATGAACCT
>JAGLZA010000177.1 GCA_023131835.1 Caldifarciminota bacterium | reverse complement strand
AATTATACCTATTCAAATAGTAATTTGTCCGAGCCAAAAAAAGTTGTGTTTGGTGAATGGGGAGATATACCGGACTATGAAAAATGGGTAGCTATAAAAAGAAATACTGCGACACATTATCCATTGGTTCCAGATGAATATCACCCTTATAGGGATACAGAAGATTATCTAAAACATGTAGTAATACAAGGTTCTGTTGATGAAGACGAAACAAAACCTAATCCGGTAGAACATTGTTGGATGTGGAAATCAAATATCAGTGAATTAAGTTACAGTTATGACTATGTAAAAGAATTTTGTAATCGGTCTTTGAGTATTAAATATCCCGCATCTAATCAATCAGACCATATTTATTTCATTGAAGGAGACGATTTCGGAATTGATGGATCTTTCTCTTGGCGAGACGGGTTAGGTTTTTATTGGTATATAGATGATATAAAAAATTTAGATTTAAATCACGGTTATATTTATTTTGGTGGGTATGATCCAACTGACTCACATAATTCCGTTACATATAAATGGAACATGGCGACATTAAGTGGGATTCTGCAATCTGGATGGAATGGTTTAGTGTTAGGAATGAAATATGCTGATGAAGTAGAATGGACTGAACCAGCGGACCCAGAAGTATCGGATCCCAGAATATTAAATAAACTTACTTTACAAAAAGTTGGTATGGTTTTTAAAGGTAAAGGGAACTTATTAACCATGTATATAAACGGATTTATTATAGAACGCAGCCATTTTAAAGAGGGCGGGGTTTTTGATAACGGTTTATATTTACATGGAAATGATGTTCTTAAAATTAACGTGGGCGAATTAGATTTTCATAGCGGGACATTAGAATTTTTTGTAAGACCTGATTGGGATTTAACTGGCAAAGATACATATAGAGAATTTAAATTCAGATCCTTATTTCATTTTGGTAATGTAGCAAATGATGTTCTGGGTGCATCTATAACCCCATTGGGTATTGAAATCTATCATGGAAATTTAATGGAGGATTTAACTTTATTCAGAATAACCGATTTAGATTTTGGCGGTATAGATCAGCTTATGCATATGGCTTTTGTGTTCTCCAATGATGGTACAAATATTGGAAATGATGGCAGTACATTAAGGGTTTATGTAAATAGTGTTCTAATCGCTAAATCAACAACCAAGTGGAAAGTGGGTGATGAAAAACATTTTCATTTTGTTTTCGGTGGTCAAAATTTATTAGTACAGAAAATGCAGGGGTTCATTCCAAAATCATCTTCAGTTGATGGAGTAATAAGTAATATTAAAATACACAATTACTGTAAGACGGATTTTAGAGGTTCAATAAGATCTGCTGATATAGAAGATGAGATACTTCTAACGAAACCCAGTGATCTTATAGAGATTTCAAAAGATAATGTAACCTTTTATAAGGTAGGCGATGC
>JAGLZA010000176.1 GCA_023131835.1 Caldifarciminota bacterium | reverse complement strand
GCGGGGTGATATGGAGTTTTTAAAAAATTCATAAGTATGAAGACTTAAATAACAATTGTAATTTTTTTCTTATTTTTTAATCTTTTTTCACTTATTGTGAAAAAACCGAAAAAGAGTTTAGGTAGTATTTACAATATACAAATGTTGTTTTGATATAGCAGTTTTGCTTCAATGTGGCAAGAGGCAGGGGAAAAAAAGGGGGGGAAGGCGAGAAGAAATGACTGCTAAAAATAACTACTTTGGGGGAATAGAAATTGTCAAATAAGAGAAGGACGAGAATAGAAATAATGAGGGATATGCTCGAAGTAGTTAGTAAGGGGGGGAAAGTAAACAAGACAAAGATTGTATACGGTGCGAATTTAAATTTTGAACGGGCATCGAGGATATTAGACTGGCTAATAGGGAAGGGATTGGTGATGGAGAAATCGGATAGATACGCGATAACAGAGAAGGGCAAAGAGATATTAAGAGAGATTTACAAGCTCGCGGCTTTATTCAAGTAAAACTTTCTTTCTTTTTCAAAGAAAGAACCTTTACTAAGAAAGAAATAATCGTTAAAAGGCTTCTTTTGGTCAAGCTTTTCTTTCCTAAAGAAAAGGTTGATTTTACAGTTGCAGAAACTCTAACCCTGATTCTGTTATCCTTATTTGATTATTATTCATCTCTATAAGTTTTAAATCCAGTAAAAACTTTAGTATCCTTTCTATCTTCTCTTCCTCTAATCCAAAGGTATCCTTTACGTCTTCTCTTCTAACGCTCCCCTCCTCTCTTAGATATTTCAAGATTGCCTCTACAATTCTGCCCGCTTCTTCCATGTTATTTATGTTTAACAGGTTGTTATAGTAGTATAAATAAGTTTTCGTTTAGATTAGGGCGTGAAGTTCTAATTAAACTCTTTTCCATTACCCCTCTTTTACCTTTCCTTTTTCTCCTTCACCTACTTTCCCCCTATCTCTTATCGCTTTTTTATGCTTCCCCCCCCACACCACCGCCGAAGGGGGGAACCTTTCTCATAACAACCTTTTACGGTTACCGTAAATATATTTGATACAAAAAGCTTTTCAGTTAGATTCTAACTTCAGGTTCTAACCAGCTACTACCGTTATTTATGATGCCTTTTTCAATCTAAATATTACGCCTAAAAGAGGTGAGGGTTTAGTCGAAGTTCCAACTTTTTGGGTTGGTGTTTTTGATTAAACTTTTTTTAAAAGGAACCCGCACTAAGGAATCTTTCTTTAGTAAAGGTTTCGAAAAGGGGGAAAAAACTGGGCTAAAGTTTTTTAGTCAAGGTTTTTTGCCGAAGGCAAAAAAAAGTTGTTAGGAGGTGAAAAAGAAAAAAAATGAAAAACACAAAAGCGATATTGATGAGCGTATTGATGATAGGCATAGTAGCAACGGCAGTAGGAGGAGTGACACTCGCCGACTTCTTGGATACCGAGTTCAGTGCGAATAACAAATTCTCAACAGGGCACATGGACCTTAAAATAAGTGACTGGAGCGGATGGGAGTACGATGACCCTGATGTTCCCGCACTTATCTCTGCAAGTGGAGCATGGCCCTGCTGCTCAAAGGATGCAATCTTTGATTTGCATAATTTCGGCGCCGGCCAGCCCGAGGGAGGATACGCGTACATGCACATAAAAGACGTTGTATGCTTCCCAGTGGAGGATAAAGAGGGTAGCCTTGAGAAGTGCGAGGCAGAGCGTGTGGCTGAAAGCGGTGGCTGGATTGACAACGTGCTGGTTGCCGGAATTGGCGACAACTATGGTGAGGACTGCCATCTGGCAGACCACGTCGAGGTCGTGATCGAGTTCGACACGAACGGTGACGGTGTAATGGAAGTTATGATAGGCAACCCAATATGGGGCGCCCCAGGCACGGTGTATCTCAGCCAACTCGACTGTTGTTGGATTGACCTGGGATTGATACCTAACTGCAACACACATGTCGGCAAGATTTCACTGCACATCAGTGATCTCCAGGAAGAGGACTTCAATATGGACTACTTTGATGTGACTACTCCGGTAGGACAGGCACTCAACGACTGGCCAACTGCTGCACTGATGACAGACGGCGTCAGCTTTAGCATCGAGTTCTTACTGCACCAGAATCCACAACCGCAACTACCGGACTGCCCAATATAGTAGAATGGATAAGCACTAAGATACGCCATAGGGGGTGCCAAACGGCATTCCCACTATTTTTTTATTTTTTTGGTTTTAAGAACGAACAAAAGAACAAAAATGAGGATGAAAGGTGATAATTAACGTGGTAAGAACGAGGATATTGGCAGTTTTATTAGTTATGGGTGTATTGTCCGCATTCGCAGGAGCTGGCACGATCGCGGATTTTCTCGACACAGAGGTTAGCACTGGCAATACGTTCGAGACCGGGAAGTGGTGTGATGGCATCATCAAAATAGATGTCAAACCGGGTTCATGCCCGAATCCGATCAACGTAAAAAGCGGAGGTAATGTCTTACAGATTGCAATTCTTGGAACTGTGGACTTCCCGGTGGACGACTTAGACCCGGAAAGTGTTAGAGTGTGGTGGCGAAATGATAACGGAGATTATATCGGTGGTAATGTCAAACCTATCCACCACTCGTATGAGGACACGGCAACTCCATTCTACCCAACGCCCGGGGGAGAAGATTGCTGTCATAACAAAACAGGTGATGGCTTTGATGACCTGAACGTACAATTCAACAAACAGGCACTCGTTGACGACTTAGAGCTGGATGCACTAGCAGATAAAACCACAATCTATCTGCGGGTTACAGTAGACGCTTTAGACGAAGAAGGTAACGTTGTAGATACATTAGTTGGAGGAGACTGCGTCAGAATTCAGGGTGACTGTCCAGATCTGAAGCTCGGCGATAAAGATGAAGGGTTTGGGGATCCCCCATTGGGAGACAGCGTTGAAGCAACATGGGTTCTGTCAAACGCCATGCCTGGAGACACGGTAACGGAAACTTTGAGTTTGCAAAATTTCGGTGATCCTGCACATCGTCTTGAGATGAATTGCACAAATGATAACTCCGAGCCCACGGATGATAATGAGCCTGAGAATGAGGCGGAAGACAAATTGCTTGGATACGATGTCCCTACCGATGCAGGTCACGGAATATACGATATAGACAGTGAAATGATAATCACCTACATGACTTACGATGGGATATTGATAATATGGGGAGAAAAGAACGACTTCGACCCCGCATACGTCAATGACATAGACGGCGACGGTCAGATTTCACTGGACGATCTGGAACATCAAATCATCACCCTGCCCCCGCCTAATGACGGGATTTGGGCGCTTACCATGACCATCAAGTTCGATGAGGACGCAGGAAACGAATACCAAAGTGATGAAGTGAAAACCACCTTCATTTTCGTCATAATAGAAGAAACATAAAGCACATTTATATTCCGGTTAATAAAATTATAAATCATGAGAAGACGAAATTTAATTTTGCCTATATCCATAATCGCCATCGTAAGTGCAATGGTGATATATGGGGCAGCTACCGGTTCCATAGGGTTTATCACAGGCACCGGTAGCAGCATGGAGCCAACAATTACACAGAATGACGTTATGATTGTCGTGCCTGTTAATCCTGAATTTCTAAGGGTTGGCGACATAATAACATATCGCCGTGAAGTGGATGGGGGGAATAAGGTTATCTTTGTCACACATCGAATAATAGTAATAGATGATGGTCTGATAAAAACAAAGGGCGATGCCATGTCAGAGGCGGATGAATATGTAGTAAGGACATCTGATGTAAAGGTAAAGGTAGTCGGAAGGATACCCTTTGCAGCTTTACTTATTCGCTTTGTTCACACCACCATCGGCTATATCCTTTTTATCCTCGTCCCCGCTTCCTTACTGATTGGAATGGAGATAAAAAAAAAATTGCGGGCAAGTAAGCATTCACGTTCAAATACAAGGAGGAGATAAAAATGAAAGAGATAAAATTGGTTGTAATATGTTTGCTCCTGATGGCTGCAATCGCCGCAGCAATATATGTTATGCCCCCGATAATCACGGGTTCAACGAAGTTCCTGAATGTTTTAAGTGGTAGTATGAACCCTATAATGAATACCGGTGATTTAATCGTCGTTACACCGGTTGACCCTGAAAATATCGAAGTAGGAGACATCATTGCTCACGAAGACCCTGATAGGCGGGAAAATGTTATCATAACGCATAGGGTGGTAGAGATTATAGAAGAGGATGATGAAGGGGTTTTACGCTTCAGGACAAAGGGGGATGCAAATGAAGATGTGGATCCATACACCGTGGATGCGTCTGATCTTGTGGGGAAGGCTGCTTTTGTCATTCCCTCCCTCGGTTATTTTTTCCATTATGTGCGCGGAACCAAGTTGTTCTTGCTATTATTAGTCATAGCTCCAGCTATGCTAATTATAATAGATGAGGTCAGGAATATTATGATCCAGAGCAATCCCGTTCTTGCACGTAAAGCAATAAAAGAGGAGAAAAGGAGAAAGAGAAGAGCGTCAAGGATAATAAACTATAAAAGATTGCTGCTGCTTTTTTGCATCATCGCAATCGTTTTCGGAGCGATATCTCTACCCTTCTTGGTCAAATCCGGGTCTGTTACCGATATTAACGTTGGAACGTTGAAGATTGAAAATAGAGAGGCTTTGCCAAGTGTTTGCATCTTCAATATAATAAATGACCCACATGGAGAGATTTCGATTTCACCAAGATATGCTGTTTTACCTCCAAAAAGCGATACCAAAGTAGAAGTAGAAATAATGATGGATGCCCATGAGACAGATACAGATACAGATAGCACAGGCTTAGAACATGAACATGCTTTAATAACGGTCTCGAAATCTCCATACATAATGCCTGTTTTTTGGATAGATACGCTGGCAAAGATAAATCCTTATCTGCCCGGTCTTGTATCCACAACCATCCCTCCGATTCTCCTCACATTCATGCTATTTCCAGTATGGTTTCATCGAAGAGTTAAATATAAATATAAACATAGAAGGCATATATTTAAAAAGTTGAAGAGACGATTATTAATCGCAACATTTTAATTTTAAGGGGGACTTATGAGAGAAACCGAGGATAAAAAGATGGGAATAAGAATAATTGCGCTCGCCATTCTTATCGTCTTATCTATCGCATTATTATACAATGTATATGCAGCCTATCAGCTTCCAACCGATGTCGAAAGATATGTTTCAAGCTGTGATTACGAGCACGATGGGGACTTCTATTATATCGCGCATATCACGCCCACCAGTATATATGATAATAAATCAACAATAAGTCCCGACGAAATATGCTTCTCAAAGATAACAGACCATCTCGATATATTCTTTTATTATTCCTTCAGATCATCACAACCAGCGGAAGTAAATGGTGATTATGAGATCATTGCATTGGTGGAATCGCCTAATCAGTGGGAGAAACGCTTTATCATCGTGCCAAAGACTGCTTTCAATTCCAGCGAAAGAGTAAGATCCGCAGAGTTCACAAGCAGTTTCCCTTTGAATATATCCCAATACAACAATATCGTTAATGAGGCTGGGGATGAAATCGGCATGCGTCCCGCTAACCCAAAACTGACTATCCAGGCCAATATCCACAGCATTGCAAAGACAGACGCTGGCAACATCGATGAGACTTTCTCCCCTGCAATAGAGATACCATTAAAAAAGGATATTATCGAGATAAATGGGGACTTACACCAGCATAAGACAGGCTCAATCGAAAAAACCGAACGAATCTATCAGCCGAGTGTAATTTATAAGCGGATTTACTCCCTTGTCGCTCTGGTCTTATGCCTCATCCTGCTCATCGTGGTTGCATACATGATCTTAGCTGCTAAACAAGGAAGCAGAGGCAAAAGCAGAGGCAGAGGAGTCGCTAAGATTGAGAAAGAGGTGATGGTAGCAAAGAAGAAGTACGGCGATTGGATCGTGGATACTGAAGATATTCCGGCACGTGCAGATGATCGAGTTATATCCCTGAATTCTTTAGAGGATTTGATAAAGGTCGCTGAGGAGATTGGTAAGCCTGTGATACATAAAAAGTCACCCACCCCAAAAGGGAAGCATACGTATCACGTATTTGACGGGGCAACACGATACGATTACACATTAATGCAAAGGGACGAGGATGAAAAGGATGAGGAAGATAACGGATTGGCTTAAAGAGGAGGGAATACCGGGTTTTAAATCCGGAAGTAAATTGAAAATGGTAATCGCTACAATTGGATATCTATTCTTCCTGTCAGTTATAGTTACAGCTATTTTTGCTTCTTATATCCTTCCTATTCCTGAGGATCAAACAACAAGTCCGACATCCATGCCCGGTCTCCCGGCTAAAAAACCACCACCAACTCCCTCTCCCATTCCTGTTCTAACACCATCGCCGACACCATCACAAGAAGTCACGCCAAAACTATCACCAACTCCTACACCGACACCTACGCTTCTGAGTCCCGGCTGGAATAAATGGTATAATGTTGATGATTTTGAGGTGTGTGTCCGCGAGGTAAAGCGTCTCAGTAGCATAGAGTTGGAGGATGGCAAACGAACGGTGTACCCGAAGGATGAAGACCATCAGTTCTTAGCCGTTCATATTATTATCAGAAATGTTGGCGATGTTGACGATATGGTACTTCTCACTACTCCTTCTGAGGGTAATGCATATATTCTGGATCCACGGAACAAAGTGCAGTATGAGTCAACCCGGAAAGGTTCATATTATAAAAGGCTTGGTCCGGCGTATCACGGTAATACCAAATTATTTCCAGGTATTGAGGAGGAAGGAATAATTCTATTTGAAATATCAAAAGAGGCTAAGGGAGATCTAAGATTTGTGTTGAAGATTACGCACGATAACTATCTCATGTGGGAGATATGATCTGCTATTAATTATTAAACCCTAACTCCGCATCATTTT
>JAGLZA010000175.1 GCA_023131835.1 Caldifarciminota bacterium | reverse complement strand
TTGGAGCGAAGCGACTATCTCTGCGGTTAAAAAATGGGGGGGAGTGTTTATATATTATCATAGTATTTACTATTTTTTCACAGATAGACTTGAAAAATTGCGTTTTTTTGTTATATTAAGTTATGATATCTGAACTAAAGGAAATTCTGCAAGAGAAAGGACTCCTTGTAGGAGTAAAAGGAGTGATTATAGGTTATTCGGGAGGACCGGATTCAACACTTCTCAAGGAACTGTTTAAGAGTACAGATAGATCGGTTGTTCTTGCCTATTTCAACCACAATCTCCGTTCTGATTCAGATGAGGAGGAGTTTTTTGTAAAGAAAGAAGCAGAGAGGATTGGTCTTCCGCTTCGGATAGGGGAGGAAGATGTAAGGAAATATTGTGAAAAACACTCTCTTTCAATAGAAGAGGGGGCAAGGAATTTAAGATTGAGTTTTTTACATCGGATAAAGAACGATGAGGGAGCAGATATAATTGCTTTAGGGCATAATCTGGATGACCAGATAGAGAATTTTTTTATCCGGTTGATGAGAGGGGCTGGTTTTGGACTTGCTTCTATGGGTTATCAGGATGGAGATATCATCCGACCTCTCCTATCAATACGAAAGAAAGAGATTATAGAGTATCTTGATGGGCAGGAAATACCTTACTATAGAGACCCTTCGAATGAGGATTCTGTTTATCTCAGAAATAGAATCAGGAGTAAACTAATACCGGTTATTGAGGAGATACAGGATGGTTCAATGAGTGGAATTGAAAGGAGTATAGAGAACATCAAGGATATGGAAGAGGCCTTAAGGAGGGGAATTGGGAATATCACAATTATTCCGTTCAGGAATCATGTTGAAGTTGAAAGGGAAATTTTTGCTAAATTACAAGCCTCAGAAAAGTTCCTGGTGCTCCATAAGATGCTTTCTCTTATCGATAATGAAAAAACTCTAAAGAGATGCCATATCTCCGATTTTCCTGAAAAAGGGGTTGTAGAGCTTGATGGTGCTTATATAGAAGTAACACGAGATAAGATTCTTGTGGTAGGAAAAGTAGATATCCAGGGGATGGAATTACCGTTAAATGGGGAAGCATCCTTTGGTGATTTCGACATCAGAAGCGATATTGTTGATTCTTCTGTTGACTTTTTGAATAATGAATGTGAATACTTTGACCTTAAAGATTTGAAATTACCGCTGAAGGTCAGGGGAAGAAGGAATGGAGAAGAGATGAGTTATTTTTCATCCGGCAATAAAAAGAAATTGAAGGATATATTTATTAACGAGAAAATACCAAGGACACTAAGGGATTCCTGGCCCATTATATATGACAGTGAAGGGATTCTTTTAATCCCTGGTGTTCAGAGAAGCAATCGAGCTATTGTAACTAAAAAAACAGAAAAGGTATTATTAATAAGATACAAGAGGGTAAATTATGGCGGATAAAAATCCAAAAGAAGTTGGTGGTCAGTTTATAAGAGCGATAATTCTCTGGATGGCTGTATTCTTTGGAATATGGATGCTGATTCAATTTGTCCAGAAGGATAAGCAGAAAGATGTGAGTTTTACTCAGTTCTGGAAATATGTGGAAAAGGGTCAGATAGAGAGTGTTACCTTTGAAGGACAAAATATAAAAGCAAGGGTAAAGGATAAAGATTATATTAAAACAGGTGATGACAGAGATTTATATACACCTGGTGATAAGAAGAAAAAGGGGGGGATTATCATAAAAACGCGCCTTCCCTTTGAAGATCCTGACCTTCCAAAAGACCTTATTAAAAAAGGTATAGAGGTTGATTCAAAGATAGAATTCGATTTCTGGAAGATATTCTGGCAGTTTCTTCCACTTCTGTTTATAGTAGGTTTCTTCCTTTTTATGATGAACAGGATGCGAGGTGGTGCAAATGAAGCCCTTAGCTTTGGGCAGAGCCGAGCAAGGGAGATTCGTTTTACTTCCGTAGATATTACCTTTGATGATGTAGCTGGTGTAGAAGAGGCAAAGCAAGAATTAAAGGAGATAGTCCTTTTCTTAAAGAATCCATCTCAATTTAAGAAGTTGGGGGCAAGGATACCTAAAGGTGTGTTACTGGTAGGCGCTCCTGGCACCGGAAAGACCCTTCTTGCCAGGGCTGTAGCTGGTGAAGCAAAGGTTCCATATTATTCCATAAGCGGATCTGATTTTGTTGAGATGTTTGTTGGAGTCGGAGCATCCCGTGTTCGAGATTTATTCAGGAAGGCAAAGGTGAATACTCCGTGTATTGTTTTTATAGATGAGATAGATGCAGTCGGAAGATTTAGAGGAGCTGGTATTGGAGGGGGACATGACGAGAGAGAACAGACTCTGAATGCTCTTCTGGTTGAGATGGATGGCTTTGATCCCAATGAGGGGATTATTGTAATATCTGCTACAAACAGGCCGGATATCCTGGACCCTGCATTGCTCAGACCCGGGAGATTTGACAGAAGAGTTGTTGTTCCTATGCCTGATATGAAGGGAAGGGAGGAAATATTAAAGGTTTATGCAAAAAAGATACAGCTCGCTGATGATGTTGATTTATCTGTTTTTGCAAAGACAACACCAGGATTTAGTGGAGCGGATATAGAAAATCTTTGTAATGAAGCTGCGCTCATTGCCGCATCAAAGCATAAAAATAAGGTAGAGAATGAGGATTTCGATGAAGCAAAGGATAAAATATTGATGGGTGCTGAGAGAAAATCAATGATATTAAGAGATGAGGAGAAGGAATTAATTGCCTATCATGAAGCAGGTCATACACTGATATCCTGCTTTACAGCGCATAGTGATCCCATACATAAAGTTACTATAATACCACGTGGTGCCTCTCTTGGACTTACACAACAATTACCTATAGATGATAGAAGGACATACTCAAAGGATTATCTTGAGGCAAAGATTGCAGTTCTCCTTGGCGGGAGAGCAGCTGAGGAAGAGAAATTCGGAACTATATCCACAGGGGCCGGTAATGATCTTGCGAATGTTACTGTCATAGCAAGAAAGATGGTATGTGAATGGGGTATGAGTGAGTCCCTTGGTCCGATAAGATTGGAAGAGACTGATGAAGGAGTTTTTCTTGGTAAAGAGTTAGGAAGACATAAGACTTATTCAGAGGAAACTGCAAACCTTATTGATAAGGAAATACGGAAATTGATAGAGAGAGCATACCAAAAAGCACAAAAGCTAATAAAAGACTATCGAAAAGAGTTGGAAGCAATTGCAACTGCGTTATTGTCAAAAGAGGTTCTTTCAGGAGAAGAAGTAAGGGGGATTTTAGATGGATCAAAAAAGGATAAAAAAAGCGGTTAGAGAAATAATAGAAGCATTGGGAGAAGACCCTTCTCGGGAAGGATTAAAAAAGACCCCGGAGAGGGTATCCAGAATGTATTCTGATATCCTAAAGGGAATAGGAAAAAACCCTGAGAAGAGTATAAAGGTTTATCACGCTGCAAACTATGATGAGATAATTATTATCAAGGATATACCCTTCTATTCTTTCTGTGAACATCATTTTCTCCCATTCTTTGGTAAGGTTCATATTGCATATATCCCAAAGGATGATCGGATTACTGGCTATGCAAATCTTGTAGAAGTGGTTGATGTGTATTCTCAGAGACTCCAGTTGCAAGAAAGGATGACAGCAGAGATAGCAGATACTATTATGAAAATTCTTAAACCAATGGGGACTTTTGTTATAATCGAAGCCCGCCAACTGTGTCTTGAAATGCAAGGCTTGAAGAAGCAGGGTGAAAGAACAGTAACATCGGCTATCAGAGGTGCATTTGAGCGGGAACGGACTCGACTTGAGGCATTAAGTCTTATGGAGAGATGAAACTTCATCTGAAGACAATTAGAACTAAGAATCAAGCGGTCAAAGCGGTGGAGGAGGTGGGAGTGGATAATGCAATAATAGGCGAGATGGCCGACAAGATGCTCTTTTATGTGGTTGAAATTGAAGAAGTTTCTCCTCCGGCTGCAACGATAATGAAGCAGATTGCAATATCACGAGGAACAGATGCAGCAGTGCACCGAGATGTGATAGTCAGTAGAGTGGATAAGTCTACAGTTCTTATCCCCGGGTCTATGCGAGAATTGAAACTCATTGCCGAAGAATTTTCCAGGCAACCATTTGGTTTAGCAGAAATAGGAAGTAAGATTCATAAGATATTAGAGAAACAAAATAGAGGGAAGAAATGATTGATTTTAATTGGGTAGATCTTATTGATATTTTGATAGTTTCCTTTCTGATTTACCTGATTATAAAATTTTTCAAAGGAACCAGAGCAGTTCATATGTTGACAGGACTATTGATGGTAGTTTTTCTTGCAATGATAGCATACATCCTGGACCTTTCAGCAATGAAATGGATTGTTCGGGGACTTGGAGATCTCTGGATTGTTGTATTTGTTATCGTATTCCAGCCTGAGATTCGACGTGCCTTAACTAATCTTGGAAGATCAAGCAGAATTGACTACCTTCTAAAAGAGGATATAAAAAGAGTGGCATCAGAGGTAAGTGAGGCTGTGGGCGTTCTCTCTGATAAGAGGATGGGTGCTCTGATTGCGATTGAGAGAAAGGTTACACTCGAAGCCTATATCAGAACAGGGATCAAGATGGAGGCTGTGGTTTCCTCTGATCTTCTCGTTTCAATATTTTCTATATATTCCCCATTACATGATGGGGCTGTAATTATCCAGGGGGAACAGATTGTAGCAGCCAAGAGCATCCTTCCCCTCACCGATCATCCGGATCTCAGTCCCTCTCTTGGGACAAGACATAGAGCTGCTATTGGTTTAACGGAAGAGACAGATGCTATTTGTGTTGTGGTTTCAGAGGAAACAGGTAAGATCTCGCTGGCAGTTGGTGGGGATTTCTTTGGAGAATTAGAGGTCGAGGGATTAGAGAGAAGGGTAAAAACTCTTTTAGGGGCATAATTATAAACTTATATTCAAAAGGAGAGATAGAAAGAAATGATTCCAGAAGATTTTGATAAGCGTAAGATTGTAGGCTTCTTTTCGGTATTTGTTGTCCTTCTCGGTGTATATCTATATACCATTGCTCCAACTGTATCTTTCTGGGATTGTGGAGAATTCATTGCCTGTTCCCATATACTCGGAGTCCCTCATCCACCGGGAACACCCTTCTTTATCCTTATCGGAAGGATATTCGACATCCTTTTCCCCTTTAATGAAGTGGCAAAACGAATAAATTTCCTTTCTGCATTTTCAACAGGTATAGCAGGTGGGTTTTTATATCTCCTTATCCTCAAGGTGATACGTCGTTTCAGGGAGAACCGGGGCAAGGAGATTCCCTTAAGCACCCATCTAATATCGATATTCTCTGCCATAGGTGCTGGTTTTGCCTACAGCGTATGGGATTCATCGGTGGAGGCAGAGGTATATGCTACATCCTTTCTAATCCTTGCGATATGTCTGTGGCTTATTCTTCACTGGGATGATAACAGAAAATACGAGGGTGATGGCAATCATCTTCTTCTATTAGTATATTTAGTATTCCTGTGTTTTGGGATTCATCTACTTCCATTACTGTTGATTCCCGGTATTCTTGTATTCATAATAATGACGAACTGGAAGGTCTTAAAGGACCCGAAACTAATAGGTATATCGGTTGCTTTGATAATCATAGGGGTTTCAACCTATCTCTATCTGATGATAAGGG
>JAGLZA010000174.1 GCA_023131835.1 Caldifarciminota bacterium | reverse complement strand
CTTAGCATAACTGCAAACTACTTAGCAAGTATGAAAATACCCGACTTAAACTCTGGGTTCCGAGCATTAAAAAAGAGTGTTGCACTGGAGTTTATGCATATTTTACCCAATTCCTTCTCGTTTTCTACAACCATCACTTTAGCACTTATTACCTCTGGGTATAGCGTGAAATATGTCCCGATTGAAACACCTTGGAGGGTTGGCACGAGTAAAATAAAACCATTCCGAGACGGGTTTAGGTTTATTATACTGATAATTAGAACCATTACTTTATTTAATCCATTAAAAGTTTTTTTACCAATAAGTGCTATTTTGTTTGCTCTTGGTTTTTTTTATTCCTTATATACTGTAATATTTTATCTTAATATTCCTGATGGTGCTATCCTATTGATAGTATCAAGTATCCTTCTATTCATTGTTAGTGTTTTGGCAGATCAAATGTCAAGTTTAATGAGGGGGATAAAATGAAAGATAAAATAGAGATTAAGAGACAAAAATTGGACTATCATTCAGAGACGCCATTTATGAAAACGCTGCGGCGCTCAGCTAAAGAACATGGATACGACGGTTTTTTGGAGACTCCAAAATTCTTTTTCCGGGAGACTATTGACATAATCCTTCAGCGAATAGCTTATTTTGCTCCTTATTCGGGCATCCGTGTTTGGTTGCATAGAAGACGAGGCGTAAAAATAGGCAAAAATGTGCATATCGGACCCTTAGTCTTTATAGAACCGGTATTCCCAAATTTTGTATTTATTGAAGACGGGGTATCTATTGCCGGTCAGAACTATATCCTAACACATAACAAACCACTAAAATACCATCAAAATGTTACAGAAGCGTTTGTCGCTCCAGTAGTGATTAAGAAGAATGCTTGGGTAACAGTAGGTTCAATCATTCTGCCGGGTGTTACAATAGGCGAAGGATCTATCGTAGCAGCAGGGGCAGTTGTAACCAAAGATGTTCCCCCCAACTGCATAGTAGGGGGAGTTCCTGCTAAAGTTATAAAAGAATTAGAATTATCAAATCAAAAGCCAGAAACGTAACAAAATTATATTATAACTCAAAGCAATTGAACAACATGGTAAGGAGGATGGAAATATGAAGTTAAAGGAAAGAGCTGCATTAGTTACTGGGGGTTCAAGAGGGATTGGAAAGGCGATAGCTTTAGCTCTGGCAAGCGAAGGTGCAGACGTTGTGATAAACTACTTGGACCAAAATGAAGAAGCCAGTAAGGTGGTAGATGAGATTAGAAGGATGGATAGACGTGTTCTTGCATTTCAGGTAGATGTAAGGGATTTCGATAAAGTTAGTGACATGGTAGAACAAACAATAGAAAAATTTGGAAAGATAGATATATTAGTCAACAACGCAGGAATTGTTAGGGATAAAACTCTCAGAAAGATGAAAAAAGAGGAGTGGGATGTTGTAATAGACACGGACCTAAGCGGAGTGTTCAATTGCATTAGAGCAGTAATAAACCGCATGGAAGAACACAAAAATGGAAAGATTATAAATATCTCGTCAGTCATTGGAGAGACAGGAAATTTTGGTCAAGCGAACTATGCAGCGGCAAAAGCGGGTGTAATTGGGCTTACTAAATCAGTGGCTAAAGAAGTTGCCCGGAAGGGAATAACAGTCAACGCTGTTGCTCCAGGGTTTACTGAGACAGGTATGCTTGAAGCAATCCCCGAGAGTATAAAAGAGCAAATATTGAAACAAATACCGATGGGCAGATTTGCAATGCCTGAGGATATTGCTAAGATGGTAGTGTTTTTAGCTTCGGACGATGCAAGTTATATTACAGGACAAGTTATTAATGTGAATGGCGGATATTATATGTAGTCTATCAGTACCCGCTCAAATCAGTCCTAAAAATGGCTATTCACCTGCGAAATATGGAAGCAAGCATGAACAAAGTTGTAATTGCGAAAGGAAACACAGCGTTAAATTACATTTTTGAGGAACTTAACTTGTTCAAAGCGTTGGAAAATAAAGAGAGAGTCTTAATAAAACCAAATTTGAGGGCTGCTGCGGTTGAAAATTACAGTGCTTGTGCAATCACAAATCTTACCGTTATAAAAGACTTAACCAATAAACTATTAGATATGGGTTTATCTGTGACAATTGGAGAGTGTACATCTTCGCGATATATAACTGAAAAAGCTCTTATCAGGAGCGGGGTTAAAAAGTTAGCAAGTAGAAATGTAGAGATATTAAATTTAAACAAAGAAAGCACAAAAAAAATTGAGATCCCTAATACTAAACTAAAAAATATAGAGGTACCCCGCCCCATTTTGGAAACAGATTTTCTCATATCTTTGCCTGTGATGAAAACACATACTTTAACGCTTGTGAGTTTGTCAATGAAGAATATGATGGGTGCTACGGGGGAAACAACGCCACCGAAAATGCATCTTAAAGGAATCAGTCAATCAATAGTGGACATTAATAAAGTTATTTCTCCTGATTTGAGCATAATAGACGCAACAAGAGCAATGGAAGGTACTGGACCTAATTTAGGGACAGAAGTTAAATTAAATACATTAATAGGTGGTTTTAATCCCGTATCTGTGGATTCCATAGGAGCAAAAATGATGGGTTTCGAGCCATATACAATAGAACATTTAGTTTTAGCAGAAAAGGCAAATGTTGGGAGAATAGAACCGGATAAAATAGCAGGAAAACTAAATGTTAAAAAATTTAAAGAATCGAGACACGGGATTATACTTGATATGTACTCATATAACTGGTTTAATTTGTTAATGACTAATAAAGTTGTTCATTCAATAGTGTACGATTATAGTTATTTTCTTATAAAACGGTTACTTGACAGGATAAGGTCAAGAGACAGAGTGGATACTATTAAAAATTGAGATCGTGGGGTTAATTATGAAACATAGGAAACCATATTATAAATTAACGAAATTGGTTGCAATTACCATTGATGTAGAAACCGACTGGGGCGGCAGGTTAAGGGCTGGTCCCAGTAACTGTCTGGGCATAGAAGAAAGGATTCCATATTTATTGTCCCTGTTGGCGGAACTAAATGTAAAAGCAACATTTTTTATTTCCGGTGAAGTGGTTAAAAATAATAAGGATATAATCTGTGAAATTTCGGAATCAGGGCATGAAATTGCCTCACATAGTTTCAAACATAATATAGATTATGGTAAATTATCAAAAGACGAATTGTTTAATCAGATCAATATATCGAAAGAATTAATTGAAGACGAAATAGGAATTAAACCTTTGGGTTTCAGGATGCCACAATTCCGAATTAATGATTATCTCTTTGATGTGTTATCAGATTTAGGTTTTAAATACGATTCTTCAATGGTAAGAAGTATATTTCCATCACGGTATAGCAGTTTGTCAATACCTTCTGAACCATTTTTTAAAAATGGCATATTAGAGATACCCATCTCTACAATACCTTATATCATGCTTCCTCTGGGATTGCTCTGGATAAATGCAATGGGTTTTAGCACATTTAGATTTTTGATAAAACCGATTAAATTGCCCGATCCAATTGTATTATACCTACATCCCTTTGATCTTATTGTTAATAAATCTAAAAATGATTTTGGATTTTTTGTGAATAGATGGTACAACTATAAAACCCGTTCTGTAAAAGATACTTTAATATCGGTACTTGATTACTGGAAAAACAAAAATAAAGAGTTTATATGTTTGAAAGACCTTTTATCTCAAAATAAAAGTTATATGGAACAAGAAGGATTTTAAAATGAAAATACTATTGATTAACCCACCCGATAAGAACATAATTTCGACAAATATTCCCATCACTATCGAAGACATTAGAGGATTTATCCCTCCTTTGGGCATTATGTATATAGCTTCATACGCTGAGAAAAATACTGAACATGATATTGAGATTTTAGATACTCAAGTAGAGGAGATGAGTTATGAGGATATTGAAAAAGAAATCAAGCATAGGAGACCAGATGTTGTAGGGATTACCGCAATGACGTTTACTTTGATTGATGTAATTCTTATCGCTAAAATTGTTAAGAGAATAGATGAAGACATAAAAGTAGTATTAGGTGGTCCACACGTAAATATTTATCCACATGAGACAATCAACATTCCTGAAGTTGATTACATAGTTCTTGGAGAGGG
>JAGLZA010000173.1 GCA_023131835.1 Caldifarciminota bacterium | reverse complement strand
GGACGATTTACGGAAAAGGCACGGAGGCCGGGGCTATTAATATCATCACCAGACAGCCCGGCAACGAGTTCAGAGGAAGAGTATCCGCCGATGGTGGCAAAATGCTGTCCGGCGAAGCAGGTGATAAGTTAAAAGAAGATTTTTCATTAAACCTGAGCGGTCCCATACAAAAAGACAGGCTCTTTTTCGGCATAGCGGGAAAATATTATAAAAAGGATGGTTTTATTGAAAATACAATGACCGGAGATGATGTCAATGACAGGGAACGCTGGTTCGGCAGGGCCAATCTTCGATGGACGCCGGCGGATAAACTTGATATTTCGCTTATTGCTTCACGGCTCCAATATGACGATGGCGCGCCTAATATGAATATGGGAGAAAATGGCGCCGCCATGTACGGGCTTCCCGCGCCGGAGGATCGCAAGGTTACATCCAACCTTGAGGGATGGAGCAAGTCAAACAGTAACTCTCAATCCCTGAAAATCGCCTACGATATCAGTGACTCGCTCACTCTGACCTCTACTATCACGAATTGGGTATACGAGGAGAAGTCTTTGTTCGACTTTGATTTCAGCCCTGCAACACTGATGCACGCTGATGTAGACGATGAATTCAGCAAAATATCACAAGAGTTGCGATTAAACTACTCAGCAGAACGAATGAAATGGCTTGTCGGTCTATACTATGACAGAGATGTTTTCGATATTGATTACGAAATTATATCAGTTATTCCACAGATGGCCGGAGTTGCCAGTCGGGATATTGACGGAGAGACCTATGCCGTGTTTGCAAATCTCACCTATCCTTTGACCAAACAGCTCAGCATGATTGGAGGTCTGCGCTATGAGCAGGAGGAACAGGATTTTGAAGATAATATTTCCCATATAAAAGCGGATGAATCATGGAATAAGCTTAGCCCCAAGATAGCCCTGGAATACCGTTTCACGCCGGAAATCATGACCTATGTAAGCGCTTCACAAGGATATCGTTCAGGTGGATTCAACTGGGGAGCAACAGATCCCCAATATCTCAGCTATGATGCGGAGACATTGTGGTCCTACGAAATCGGAGCAAAAACCGCCTTTCTGAATAACAGGCTGATAATCAACGGCTCTGTCTATTATATGAAGATTGACGATATGCAGGTGGAGGAAGCTGTTACGCCTGTGCTAATGTATGTAACCAATGCGGCAGAGGCCACAGGAAAAGGGGTTGAGCTGGAGATGACGGCCAGGGTCACGGATGGTCTGTCTTTAATGGCAGGGTACGGTTATACCGATATTGAGTTTGACAAGTACAAGGATGCGCTGGGCGATTACGAGGGAAACAAGAATCCTTGGGCCCCGGAATATACCTTTAACATCGGCGCCCAATACAGGCATGGGAGCGGATTTTTTGCCAGGGCCGACCTGATCGGTTACGGAAAGATGTATTTTGACAGGGCAAATGAGTACTCAAGAGACGCGTATGAGATAGTTAATGCAAAGATCGGTTATGAAACGGAACATTTTGATATCTATCTCTACGGCAAAAACATCTTTGACAAGGAATATAATTCCGATGAATATTTCGGCGGCTTTTATACTATCTACAGCGATCCGGGAGAAGTCGGCCTGCAAGTGGTTTACAGGTTTTGATCGTAAAATCTATTTATCAATGATCAGTGAGCATTGTTCGTTGTCAATTGTTAACTGTAAAGGGAGGTTACTATGAAAAGAATGAGTTTAAGCATTATTGCCGGTTTATTATTGGTTGCTTTTTCATCATCAGCCCAGGCCCACTCTGTCTGGATCAACTCGTTTGAATCATTTGCCCATACCCCGCCACATACCATGGTTTCCCTGGGGTGGGGACATGCGCTACCCATGGATGATATCCTCACCTCGATCAATGGCAGGGTTGAGATTGAACGTTTTGAACTGTTTGATCCTGCGCTTAAAAAAACGGATTTGCTCAAACCGGAATTCAAGCTCAGTAAGCCCGATCTGTCCACGGACAATTTTGATCTTTTTGCCGCCGATCTTGCCGCGCAGAAAGTCGCTCTCAAAAAAGACAGCGCGCAAGGGGTGTATCAGTTCAGCGCCGTGTCAAAGCCCACCTTCTACACCCAGTATATCGATAAAAAGGGGAAAACCCGGCTGCAACTGAAGCCAAAAAATGAAGTCAAAGACGTCAAAAAGGTGTTGATGGCCGTTAAGTACCAGGCCTTTGCCAAGTCGTACCTGACTGTCGGCAAATGGACCAATCCAAAGCCTCTCGGTCATGGTCTGGAGATTATTTCGCGCACCGACCTGAGCAATCTGCATGTGGGCGATCTGGTTGAGGTGGATGTCCTGTTTTACGGCAAGCCGTTGAATGCGACAGCAAAAAGCATCGAATAC
>JAGLZA010000172.1 GCA_023131835.1 Caldifarciminota bacterium | reverse complement strand
CCCTTATTCGTCCATAGAACCAGTACACAAAGAGCGCCACTGAAACAAGTATTATGCTTATCAGTAGAATCTCTTTACCCATTTCAAATAATAATAAGCCACAACCGACAATCCCGACAATCTGTATCCAGGGATATAATGGAGAACGAAATCGTGGTCGATAATTTAAAAGTCCACTTTCCCTCATAATTATAACGCTTATACATGAAAAAAGATATGTAAGTATAAGAACAGTGGAAGCTGCCTCTATAAGAATGTCCAATGTGAAAAATAGAGCAATAATCATAAATCCACCTGTAATCAGAATGGAGATATGCGGAGTCTGAAATCTTTTATTCACATTCCTCAGGAAATCTGGCAATAATCCATCCCGGCTTAATGCAAGAGGATATCTCGACGAAGCCATAATCCCTGCGTTTGCTGTGGAAACGAATGCCAATATTGCAGCAATACCCAATAGAATTCTACCCCACCCCCCCATAAAGACAGCGGCTCCGTCGGAAATAGGGGTAAGGGAATGGTCAAGTTCGGAGGCGCCAAGTACACCTGAAGTGACGAATATAACCAGAACGTATAAAGTTCCTACAATCAGAAGAGAGAGTATCATACCAAGAGGGATAACGCGACCGGGATCCTCCACCTCTTCAGCAATACTGGCAACCTTTAATAGCCCTCCGAATGAGACAAATACAAAACCCGCTGTAGAGAAAACAGCAGTAACCCCTTTCGAGGCAAAATGTTCAAAGTATTGAACGTTAATCCTTGGGAGACCGAGGCATACATATAGAATCAATATTCCCAGCAGTCCAACCACTAATGCAACCTGGAATTTACCGGCTTCCTTTATCCCAATAAGATTAATAATCACAAAAAACAGACATAATAAGATAGCAATGATATGTATGTTCATATTAATAAGGAGTCGTGTAAAGGCAGCTATTCCTATCAGAGCAAAAGCACTTTTCAAGGAAAGGGAAAACCAGGTTAGCAAGCCATCTACTGTGCCAACAGCCGGACCCATACTCCGTGTAGCGTAGAAGTAAGTTCCACCTGCCTTGGGCATTGCAGATACAAGTTCTGCCTGACTCAAGACCCCCATCATTGCTAATAGTCCGGCTAAAAAATAGGAAACAACAACTGCAGGGCCTGCTCTTGCATGAGCAATACCGGGAAGAATAAATAGGCCGGAACTAATCATAGCACCGGAAGCAATACAGAAAACCTCAAGCAGTTTAAGTTCTCTTTTAAGTTTCATTTATAAAAGATAATTTTATATTGATTTCTTTCATTACTATAGTTTTTAAACTCACCTTCTTCGTTTTCCGAGTAGTACAGTATCCCGTAAAGATTCCTCGCTCTTAGCAGCCAGCCATCTATTTTCAAAATGAGAGTCCTGGACGATCTGTGCAATAGCAGCCAGAGCACGAAGATGGAAGTTCCTCTCATCTTTAGTACCAACCAGGACAAAAACTGTATTAACAGCTGGTGCGTCTTCTG
>JAGLZA010000171.1 GCA_023131835.1 Caldifarciminota bacterium | reverse complement strand
ATAGTCATTGCGAACAATGTCATTGCGAACTCTTCTTCCTGCTCCGCTCCGTGAAGCAATCTCTCTCTTCCTGCTCGACCCCGGTGAAGCAACCTCGGAAGGGCTCTGTGCTGGGTTTCCAACCCCACGAACCCCACGAACTCTATGAACCCTACGAACCCTATGAACTCAATAAACTCAGTTTTTTAGCCACGGTTCCTGCACTGTTTGATATTGAGTCGTGAGTCGTGAGTCATCAGTCGAGAGTCCCACCCAGAGCCCAAACCCCTTTTTTTAGACACAGATTCACACTGATTAAGACAGAACTTTTATCCCTATAACACTCAATTTTTCAGTATTTATCTAAACAAAATAAATTTCTCGTTTTTATCTGTGATTATCTACGTTATCTGTGTCTAATTTTTGGGGGTCAGGATTTACCCTCTACCCATTTTTTGACACTGATTTGCACTGATAGACAGAGGATTGAGTTGGTCAGTTAGTCTGTTATTTGTAGGGGCGTTCAATTGAACGCCCCTATAAGAAATTAATGTAGGGGTCAGGTTCCCTGACCCTCTAGGCGAGGAGACCTCGCCCCTACGGGGAATAGGATTCTGGCACAGCCTCTGCCGTTAGCTGTTAGCCGGAGTTCATTCCTTATTTCATCGAAAGGTATTTCTTTATTATCTTTGTAGTAACAGGTGCTGCATATGCACTTCCATGCCCTATATTCTCAATTACTGTAAATACTACTATTTCAGGATTTTCAAATGGAGCAAAAGAAACAAAGAGGGAATGGTCCTCACCATGAGGGTTCTCTGCTGTACCTGTCTTACCGGCAATCGTTATCCCTCTTAACCTTGAACCGTAAGCAGTTCCCTTTCTATTGTTTAGAACTCCCTTCATTGCCTTTTTAATGAACTTGACCGTAAAGGAAGAAAGCCCCAGATCGATTTTTTTAGGACGGAACACAAGGACGATTCTTCCATCCCTGTCCCGTATCTCTTTAAGGATATGCGGAGTAAAGGTTTTTCCGTTATTGGCTATTGCTGAGAAGAAGACAACAATTTGAAGAGGGGTAAGCAATACTTCTCCCTGACCAATAGCAAGATTAGCCAACACTCCTCTATCCCATCCTCTTCCCCCGTATTTATTGTTATACCAGTCTCGAGATGGCAAAAACCCTCTTCTTTCTCCTGGAATATCTATACCACATTTCTCTTCAAATTTCAATTTTTTAGCACCTTCTACCAGCTGCTCCAATGTCATTTTCATACCAACCTGATAGAAATATATATCGCAGGATTGAATTATAGCATCAAGCAGTCTCAATTTATTGTGTTTCTTCCAGCAGCAAAAATAACGATCACCTATCCATAGGCTTTCTTCACAGGGGTTGAAAGTGGTATATTCGGTTACGATACCATTTCGTAAAGCTATTATTGTTGTAGGAATCTTAAATATAGAGCCAGGTGGATATTCTCCACATATAATCCGATCCCATAGAGGTGCATCCTCTCTATTTCTTAAACTGTCCCAGTCATCAAGTGATATTCCCGAAGTCATCTTGTTCGCCGAATACCCCGGTTTTGAATAGTAGAGGAGAATCTCTCCAGTCTTTGGCTCCATAGCAACTACAGCCGCACGGGAAAAGTCCGAAAGCAAGGAATCGACAAAGAGGGTAAGATCAGCTGATACACTAAGGTATGTATCCATCCCTCTCTGAGGAGGAGAAGCCTTCGGACTATCGAATCTTTTTACTACTCTACCCATTGCATCTACTTCTACATAAGATACGCCTTTTTTTTCCCGAAGATGGCAGTCATATTGCTTTTCTACTCCATTTTTACCGATCATATCTCCCTTAACATATCCCTTCAACCTTTTTAATTCTTCGTCATTTACCTCTCCTGTATAACCCAAGAGGTGAGAGAAGATATTATCAAAGGGATAGTAGCGAGCCGGCTCGGTAATCACTCTGACTGCTGGAAACTTCTCTTGTGATTCAACCACTCTGGAGACCGCATCAAATGATACCCTTCTTATTCTACCGATTCTAAAGTGAGGGCGAATCTTTTTGTAAATGACTTCTTTCGATATATTAAGAATCTCTGCAAGATAGTTTATCTCAGATGAATCTACTTCGTAAGGATCAATAAAAATAGAATAAGAGGGACGGGAATCAGCCAATACAATTCCCTCTCTTGAAAATATCTTACCTCGTGGAGCCGGAATTATCTCCATCCTCAACCGGTCCTTCTCTGATAAGACCTCATAGTAATCCTTTTTAAGAATCTGCAACTGGAATAACCTTCCCAATAAGAATATAAAAGTAATTACGACTAATGATTGAAATATGCGCTTCATCTATGCCTGTTAACCAGGTATAATATACCCATTCCAAGTAGAGCCGTAAGAATAGACTCGGGAAGAACATCGGTAAAAAGATCTATAATTATCCATTTTCCACTAATTCCCTTAAGCAATACTTCAACAAATCCGAAAAAGAAGGTTGCAATAAAGAGTAATAGCAAAGAGATATATTTATATTTATATATCCTTCTTTCAATCAGAATAAGACCAAGGACTATGGATAAAAAAATCAGCGAATAAGAACCAAGCGGTAGGTAGAAAAATGCACCATAGCAAAGGCCAAGAAAAAAACCAGCCAGTAATCCATACCAATGATTCCAATAGAAGGTAAAAAAATATATCAAAAGGACAAGAACATTTAATGATATATTACCAATAGAAAAGATATCGGCAAAGGATATAGTCCACAAAAGCGCAATTACGGAGAGGATAATTGCCGTAAATATCCTCATTTCTTTAGCAAAAAAACTACTTCTGGGTCTCTAAAATTTTCAAAGGGCTCAACCTCTATTCGGAGAGAATAATCGGATTTATCTTTTTTCAAGGAAACCACCTTGCCAATCTTTAAATCCCTTGGGAATACAGAACCTCTTCCGGATGTAACGATAGTGTCTCCTTCTCTGACATCAGCATATAAGGGAACTCCCTCCAGATAAAAACCCCTTGCCCATTTCAATATCCCCTTTACCTGACTTCTTTTATCCATTGCTGAAAGTGAAATATTATAATTTTCCAATGTCTGAACAACAGAGGTCTTTTTCCCTACCTTCAAAACCTTTCCAAAAACTCCATGGAAGCCAATTACCGGGTCATCCTCTCTTATCCCGGAGGAAGCCCCTTTTGAGAGCAAATAGGATATATTCAGAGCTTCCGAAAGTCGGTTAATTATCTCGCAGGGAATTAAATCATAAGAAAAGTTTTCCTGAAATTCTAATATCTTCCGTAAATGTTCGTTTTCTTTCTTTATTGCCTCATATCTCCGTTCTTTATAAGATAATTTTGCAATCTGCTTAAGAAGAGCCCTGTTCCTTTCTTTTAACTTTCGATACCTTGCCCATTGATTTGTTATCTTTCTACCAGGGGTTAATATATGAGATGTAAGATTATAAATTCGATCATTTAGTTCTGATTCCGAATCAATTATTATTAATGCTATAGAGATTATAAACAATAATATAAAAATTATGATAAACTTCTTTTCCATAAATCAATCTGGATTAACCAGTAATTCTCTATAACCCCCAATGTCCCCTAAAATTATTCCTGCACCCTTTACAACATTCTCTAATGGGTCATCTGATATCTTTACATATAGATTAGTCGATTCAGAAATCATTTTATCTATACCGGATAACAAAGATCCCCCTCCTGTGAGTATCAATCCTTTATCTACAATATCAGAAGCAAGTTCTGGTGGAGTCTCGCTTAATGTTTTCTTTATGGCATTATTCATTAATCCCAGAGGTTCCTTCATTGCTTCCCTTATCTCCTCAGAATTAACCTTGACTGTGGTGGGTAACCCGGTGACCATATCCCGCCCTCTAATTTCCATTTCTTCTATTTTATCAGAAAGAGATGCAGAGCCTATCGTCTCTTTAATATTTTCTGCAGTAACCTGTCCTACTGCCAGATTATATCTGTCATATAGATAAATCTGTATTGCGTCATCCAGTTCATTTCCGGCAATCTTTATAGAAACCTTATTCACGATTCCTGACATAGCTATAACGGCTATCTCAGTGGTTCCGCCTCCTATATCAATTATTATATTACCGGAAGGGTCCGTAACTGGTAATCCTATTCCTACAGCTGCAGCAATTGGTTCAAAGATAAGATAAACCTCTCTGGCTCCAGATTCTTCAATAGAGTTAATAATAGCTCTCTTCTCAACAGGTGTTATCCCCGAAGGTACTGCAACAATAACCCTTGGTTTAATAAATAGTTTCTTCTTCTGTACCTTTTGTATAAAACATCGTAGCATCTTTTCGACTGCTTTGAAATCCGCTATAACTCCATCCTCCATTGGTCGAACAATTCTAACATTATCGGGTGTTCTACCCAGCATCTTTTTTACATCCTTACCAACGGCTACAAAGTCTCCAGTGTCTTCCCTTAGTGCAATCATAGAATCTTCATCAAGCACAATACCATCCTTCAAGGTATAAATAAGAGTATTTGTAGTACCCAGATCTATGGCCATATCTATCCCTTCAAACGACAACCACTTGAAATTTAATCTAAAGCCCATATCTAAAACTCCTTTTTGGTAATGCTACTAAGAAGATTGTAAAATGTCAAGACTATTTACCCCTTTCCCCCCCTTTTTTTAGCCACAGAGGACACTGAGCCCACCATCACCCCTATTTTTTTGTAATTTGAGAGAAAAAAGAGCACACAACCCTCCCTCCTTTTTTTAACCACAGAGGACACAGAGGAGAAATAAAATCACACCCTCCCTTTTTTAACCACAGAGGACACAAAGCGCACAAAGAAGATTAAATTTTTGTTCCCACCACACTACTACACAAGAAAGGAAACACAAAGAAGATAGAGTACACAGAAATACATCTTCGCTCTTTGCTGTTAGCTGATGGCTGAATGCTGGTAGCTGTTATTGGTTGGAAGCTGATAGCTGTAAGAGGGGTTGCAAAAGGGAGGGATATCTTATATATTTTAATATGCGGATAGATAATTACAGATTCGGTTCTATACAAATAGAAGGGGATGTTTATCAAAAGGATGTTATAATATTCCCTGATGAGGTCTATTCACCATGGTGGAGAAGGATCGGTCATAATTTAGAGATTGATGATTTAGCGGGAATCTTTGAGTACGAACCTGAACTGATTATTATAGGAACAGGAGCTTATGGGGTAATGGAAGTCCCACAATCAACTATTGATGTAATAAAAGAAAAAGATATTGAAGTTAAAATATTTAAAACAAAAGAGGCTGTAAACGAATACAACGAAGCAATAAAAGAAGGAAGGAATGTAATTGCCTGTTTGCATCTCACTTGTTGAACTTGTGTTGATACCACTCCCATTCCACCTTTAGCCACGGTTCTATGATAGGTTGTTTAACCCCCTTTCCCCCCATCCCTTTTTTAGACACTGATTCTCACTGATTAAAACAGAACTTTTATCCCTATAACACTCAACCTTTTAGTATTTATCTAAATAAAATAAATTTCTTGTTTTTATCTG
>JAGLZA010000170.1 GCA_023131835.1 Caldifarciminota bacterium | reverse complement strand
CTCGGAAGGGTTCTGTGCTGGGTTTCCAACCCCACGAACTCCATGAACCCTATGAACTCCACGAACTCAATGCTATTGTCACACTGCCTGCCTCGTGAAATGTGTAACTATTTCACTGGGGTCAAGTACCGAGCCTGAGGTTATTATCAGGTATTCCTTTTGAATTAAGCCAATACTCCATTTTGTTCATCAAACTGTCAGATGCGTACAAATTTAAGGTTTCATAAAACTTATCATATGTTAATATTTTTCCGTAATTATCACTATATAATTGTCTAATAAAATCTTGCCATTTTTCATCTCCTATTTCTAAACGAATACTATGAAAAATAAGTGGACCAATGAGATAAGTAATTCTATTCGGTTGATTTGCAATGATGGGTAAATCTTGTTCCGTACCTTTTATTTCGGTCTCATATTCATTTACAGACTGTTTTATTAGTTGTTGCAAGCTGTCTGCTCCATATTTTTTCTCAATATATTGATAACGTATGTATTCAGTTAAGCTTTCTGTAATAAACCATGTTAATTTAGTTTCATTTTTTATTGGAGTAAAAAATCCTGCACCTATCCATTGATGTATTGTTTCGTGAGAAACCCAAAATTTCATTTGCGGATATGTGTTGTAATAATCAACAAAAACCTCACCTGCTAAAATAAACGTCTCAATTGATTGACAATAACCGGCGTTTGGAAATTCAATAAAAGTTAATTTATCTTTGTTGTAATTTCCTATGAAATCATTGCAAAATTTTATGGTTGAAACACATTCGTTCATTATTGAATGTATCAGAGCACTATCATTATTGTGAAAAGCAAAAATTATTTCAATGTTTTCAATATTTTTTTTATATTCAGAATAATACTCATCTTTTGCCATAATAACAGGGAAGCCTGCATTTAACTCATTATAAAATTCAAAAATGTTATTATCTGAGTTTATTTCTCTTCCCGATGAATATGCTTTATAGTTGGCAGGTAATATAATTTTCATTTTCAATGAAGAAATATCATCATAAACAAACGGACACCATTTCATCGGGCGTGTTAAAATTATATTTCCGTCATTCTCAAAACTATCAATCGGTAAAGAATAAACAATAAATATGTCTATTTTTTCAAGGGGTAATAATTCAATAAACAGTGTATCATCATCATGCACATACTTATTTGTTTTACGGGCGTTCAACTTAACTTCTTCAATACTCGCAAAATCAGAAAATAAAAAGTCTATTTTATTTAAACTATCAGGCTTTTCAAGTTTAAT
>JAGLZA010000017.1 GCA_023131835.1 Caldifarciminota bacterium | reverse complement strand
AAACATAAGCACGACCCTCATTGGTCTGACCATTGTCATATAAACGAGCACCAACGATCACATCCGAATATCCATCCCCATTCACATCCCCTGCTTCTGATACTGAATTTCCAAAATATGCACCTGCCTGGTCTGATTCTCCTGTCCAATTCGGGGTTGTTGATAATCCTGAAACACTGCCATGATATACAAACGCACGACCCTCATCTGACTGGCCATTATCGTAATTCCAAGCTCCCACAATCACATCGGAATATCCATCCCCATTCACATCACCTGCTTCTGATACTGAAATTCCAAATTGTGCACCTTCCTGGGCTGCTTCTGCTGTCCAATTCGGGGTTGTTGATAATCCTGAAACACTACCGTGATAAACATAAGCACGACCCCTATTATATTGGACATTATCATATAAATAAGCACCAACAATCACATCGGAATATCCATCCCCATTCACATCACCTGCTTCTGATACTGAATATCCAAAAAATGCATATGCCTGGTCTGATTCTGCTGTCCAATCAGGGGTTGTTGATAATCCTGAATTACTGCCATGATAAACAAAAGCACGACCCTCATTATCCTGGCCATTGTCAAAATAATGAGCACCAACAATCACATCGGAATATCCATCCCCATTCACATCACCTGCTTCTGATACTGAAATTCCAAATTCTGCACCTGCCTGATTTGATTCACCTGTCCAATTCGGGGCTATTGATAATCCTGAATTACTACCGTGATAAACAAAAGCACCACCCTCATCTATTTGACCGTTGTCATAGAAATAAGCCCCCACAATCACATCCGAATATCCATCCCCATTCACATCACCTGCTGTTGAGACTGAATATCCAAACCCTGCACCTGCCTGGTCTGATTCTGCTGTCCAGTCGGGAATATCAGATAATCCTGAACTACTTCCGTGATAAACATAAGCACGACCCTCATCTGTCTGACCATTGTCATAATAACTAGCCCCCACAATCACATCCGAATATCCATCCCCATTCACATCACCTGCTTCTGATACTGAAATTCCAAAATATGCATATGCCTGGTCTGATTCTCCTGTCCAGTCCGGGGTTGTTGATAATCCTGAACTACTTCCGTGATATACAAACGCACGACCCTCATTGGTCTGGCCATTATCGTAATTCCAAGCCCCCACAATCACATCCGAATA
>JAGLZA010000169.1 GCA_023131835.1 Caldifarciminota bacterium | reverse complement strand
ATGTATCTCCCTCGCCAACCACTACTCCCTTTAATCCTAAAGGGTAGGCTACATACCCCTCCGGATGCTTTTCAACTATTATTTTTACTTGCCTCATTTCTTCCCCCTATTTTTAGTTGTCTTTAAATTTATAAAAGTATGTTTACCCCTCCCTCCAGCAATTTCGTCTAACTCGTTTACATCCGACATTGTGTCGTATATACCATAAACTATTTCCGGATTCCCCCCTGTTCATCTTGATGGTATTGGTTTTCATTTCACTTATCTATTTATAATAAAAAATAGAGGAAAAGTCAAGAAAAAATAATTTGGTGTTTCATCATTTTTATGTAGGGGCAAGATTTATCACGCCCGATTTGGATTTGAAAGCGAGGTAAAAATGTCACACTGCCTGCCTCGTGAAATGTGTACCTATTTCACTGGGGTCAAGCTTGCCCAGTGGAATCCTTTCATTATTCCACAGGGGGTACCGAGCCTGAGGATACTTGCGCTTCTTCTATTGAATTAAATGTTTCGTAAAGCATCGCTATTCCGTTATTAAATTTCTGTTAATTTTTATCATAATATCCTTTTCTTTTGGGTCACTTTCAGCAATTAAGAGCGCAAGCGCTGTTAAGGCATTATCATTTATTTTCTTTTCCCCATTTTCACGATAGAGATAGTTGTTTTTGTCCAAAAAATACACTAACAAAAAAGAAGCAATACGTTTATTGCCATCAGTAAATGGATGGTCTTTAATTGTGAAATAAAGCAAATGAGACGCTTTATCTTCTACTGTTGGATATAATTCTTTGCGGTTAAATGTTTGATACAATCCTTTTACAATTCCCTCAAAAGCGCCCCTTGTTTCTCTACCAAAAATATCACCGGCTTCTTTTTTGGCAATCAATTCTTTTTTTATTTCTTTGACAATCCGCTGACACTCTTCATACTTCAAAACAAATTTTGCTTTCCTGCCCTTTGCCGTCTTTAATTTTCCTTTGTCGTATTGATCAAGTAATGTGAGGGTTTTGGCATAACTTGAGAGTAGATTTAAAATCTCGCCCGCCTGTCCCGATAATAACTCTTTTTTCGATTTTTCCTGCAAAAAAGTAATGGCGGTTTGCAATTCTTTAAATTTCTCCCGTGCTTCCAAAAGCCGTTTCTCATTGATAGCATAACCGCGTAAAAGATACTTCTTTAAAACATTTGTTGCCCATTTTCTAAAATGAATAGCCCGTGCTGAATTTGTACGATATCCAACTGCCAAAATCACATCCAGATTGTAAAACGCCACTCGTTTATCAGATCCGGCAATGTGCAAAAAATGCACATTGCTTTTTTTATCAACCTCCTTATCCGCAAAAATTTTATTGATATGCTTGGTAATTACCGAACGCTCTTTGCTGTAGAGTTTAGATATCTCGTCTTGTTTGAGCCAAACAGTTTCTCCTTCAAAACGCACTCTTATATCCACCTCTTTTTTGGCGGTCTGATAAATTACTATTTCGCCTTTATTAAACTTGTTTTTTGCCATAGATTTATAAACCTTGCCTGTGCGTTTTTTTTAATGAATTAAATGTTTCGTAGAGCATAGTTTAATTAAATTTTTGCAGGATTTTGTACTCTTGGAATTAGTAAATTATCACTAAAAAATAAAATTTCCTTTCCTATTCTAATTTCATTTGCAGTATGTAAAAGTGAGTATTCCTTTTTCTTTATGCCTTTATAAAGATTTTTTATTTCCGGTACATTATCGTAAGAAACAATCCACCGTGCATTACGCATCCTTTTTATCTCTTCGCTAACTCTTTTGTGGTCACTATTTTTATAGTGGTTCATATATAGCGATGGGCCTTTTAGATAATAGGGTGGATCAAAATAAAAAATTGTATTTCTGTTCACACTCTCTCTCTGAATTTTTTTTATTAAATCTAATGCATCTAAATTATAAAGATGTATATTTACTCTGTAAGATGCGATGAATTTGATTCGTTCAATAAGACTCTCCTTATTAAACCTGCAATTTATCTTATATTTCCCTTTTTGGTCTTTTCCTCCAATAACACCCCCATCAAGAACACCAGAGTGATTAGTCCGGTTTAGAAAAAAGGTTGCGAACCCTAAATCAAATAAATTAGCCGCCTTTTTGTTTTTGTGGATCTTTTTAAATTTCTTCCAATTTTCTACAGTAATCTCTGTATTCTTGATTTTCCTGCAAAACCTTTCCGTATCGCTCAAAATTGAATACCAAAAAGCATAAATAGTTCTATCAAAGTCATTGATCGTTATTTCTTTTACATAACCATTTACCAATAAATAAAGAGCCACTGATGCACCACCGGCATACGGCTCCACATAATGCCCATCGATATTATTTTTTTTACATATTAAAGCAACAAACTTTGCTAGTTTGTTTTTCCCGCCCGGATATCGAAGAGGTGAGTAAAATCTCATACTAGTTTTCATTTTTTCCAAAATATGTTTCTAGAATATCGGCCACAACCACGGATGACTGCAAAATGTCACTTCTGCTAAACAAAATATTTCCGTGAGCATATTTATGCAGTAATCCAATAATTGTTTCTTTTGATAAGATCCAATCTAGGGTCAATCTTGTATAATTCTCTTTCTGTTTATCCATAGCAACCCTTGCTTCTTTCAAAAATTTTTCGCACACTTTATCTTCCGAAGCGTATTTTTTCTTTTCATCATCGCCGCAATTCGCGAAATACTCCCTACCAGCCACCTCCAACAAAAGGCGCAAAGACATGCCAATTACAGGAAGGATAGAGTCATCATTTTGGTTTTGGGAATAAATCTTATCAATCGCACGATATAGATTATTAGTTTGACTAGGCCCGAGACTTAGTACTCTCCCAAATAAAACGTTACCCTGTTTGACTACTGGTGTTCTTCGTGCTTGCTTTGTCGTCCCTTGTGGTCTTCTTTCCTCTCCAAAAAGATTTAGTACTTTTTGCTTTTCTTTTTCTTCTATTTCATTAGATACTCGACTGTAATCATCTTCAGAAATGCTTTTTAAGTAATCTTCAATTTCCTTAACATTCAAACGAGAGAATAACTTTCCATTATATTTTCCATTCTCCAGTACGTCCCATATGATGACTTTTAGCTTATTGCCAAAATCTTTATCACCAATTTGCAACTGTTTTTGCTTATCAAAAGAAAACTTAAAAACTTTATATGCCGGAGATTGTTCCATCAATCTCCAAAAGGTTGTTACATAGCCTGGCCCTAAGACTTTTTCTTGCAATATATTAGGGAAATCAAGCCCATGAATAATTTTAGTAATTTCGACTTTTAGTATTTCCTTTTCGCCGGCTTTACCTCTGCGTTTTTTGTGATGAGCCCTTTCGTTATCACCCCAACCCACCTCATTATTATTGTTGAGATGCTTCCTTTCAATATAACGATATCCTTGCTCCAAATTATCGGTAACAACGCACTCCAGCTCAAAATTAGCAGTTATCTTTATCTGATTTCCTAGTTCTGAAAATTTCTTTTTTAATTCATTATTTTCTATCAGATCAGGGTTAGCCAGCAACTTATAAGCTGTAAGGCGCCTATTACCCTCAAGAACAATATTGGCATCACCCGATCTATAAACTACCAGCTTTTCAAGCTGTGGTAAGTCGAAATCTTTCACAATCTCCTCTGCTAGCTTAAAAACCTTGAAATTCTTTTTTGAGAGAAAATATTTGCTCAACTCTTTTTCCGGTTGATTAAAGTACCGGTCTGAAAAACGTGCGTTTTCGTCCCAAAGACGGAGATCTTTAATTTTTAACTTGGTTTGTTTCCAGGTATTCATCATAACATTTTGAATTAATTTTTATAAAATTCACGATTTAACTTCTTATCCTCCTCACTTATGCCATACTCCTCATCATCAATATTGTGTCGTTTATACCCTAATAGTTCCTGCATTCCCACTTGATCATTTTAATAGTATTGTTTTTCATTTCCCTTATCCATCTATAACAAAAAATAGAGGAAAAGTCAAGAAAGAATAATGATTTGAAATCGTCGTTTTGTATAACGGAACCAGCATATACAAAGTTTCGGCGAAGCCGATTTGGGTGAACGAAATGAGCTAGACATACCATGTTATTTGCTTCCGAAAGGGACAAGGGAGCAACAGCGACCGAAGAGTTGTGAGAAAAAGGCCTGCAATTGACTCCCTTCATCATATCATGTTCTATATTAGTAACATCATATATGATTTGCATTTTTAAGTTTGTTCTTTGTCAAATCTAAGCTTAAATAATTTTTTAAGCACTTTTTGGACAACGTCACGGAAATCCTCAACCTGGTCATCATCTATCCCAACAGTAGCACGTTCATGGATTAACTTGCAGCGAAGTCGATAATAATGTTCAATCTTCTTCCATAGGTTTGAACTAAGCTTGACATATTTTTTTACCTCATTATGGACGAAGCTTCTGTTATTAAACAAATTGAGTAATTTAGTATCGTTGTAGGTTCGGTCTGAGTCGTTAACAAGAAATTCTTTAAATGCAATTTCTAGGGTACTATCCAAGATGATAAGGCAGATGCGGTTCTTCTGTTCCAATTTTTGCTTAAAAATCAGGTCGACTGCAATTATACCTTCATAAAGACCTTTAGTCCATGGCTTTTTTTTGGCTATTTTTCGATTTGCCTGCTTTACCAAATCTCCATATCGTGGTTTTGACTTCGGTAATGGGGGTAAATATGACTTTTTTGCCTCTGGAAAGCTAACAATATTAACCTTAACAATTTTGCCTGATGGATATTTAAACACTTTTTCTGACCAATCCCCTTCAAATCTACGAGAAAGAGAAGCGTAATCTTTTACAACTTGAACAAGCCAACTGCGAAGTGCAACAAAGACAGAGTGATTGGGATTTATCCCAGATTTACTACTATTCCAAGGCATTGATTGTGCTTCTCCATTAAGTGACACAATGACCCTAGTTAATGAAATACTCGGATGCGGTTGCCCAGCTAACCCCTTCGTAAATCCAACATTATAGTTTTTAAGACCACGTGCGATCAAACGGTCATTGCAATAGAAATAAACACCATATTCCCCCCCAGCGGGACTTGATTCTGTAGTAAGCCCTGCAAGAACCTCCACTCTCACCGTTCCACCATCTTCTGTTGTTAAATTACCAACATATTTGCGTGGAGAATAACTTGGAGGATAAGCCCAATTCTCAAAACCAACCGGTTTTAACTGATCTGAACCGAGTTTGATTATCACCCTATTATTACGGAGAAATCGTGCATATGTAGATTGTAGATGCTTTTTAAGATGAGATATAGCTTCGTCGGTTATTCTAATTCGAAGCTTTTGCAATTCGATGAGAGTTGTACCTTCTGGGAGGTTATCTACCTCGTATACCGGTAATTCCCAATCTTCACTTTCAAGCCAGCTATCATCAAATTCCACCAGATATGTTTTGTTCTTGCCGTATCGTGTAGTAATCTTTACATCTTGTGCTAATGCAACAACCGCTCTCTTGGTTCCTACTCCAAAGATGCCAATAGTCTCCTCTGTTGGTACATTACTAGTTTGTCCTGGGCCAACGATGAAACGGAGATCAGATTTCTTTATACCACTAGCGTTGTCAGTAACATATATTGTTTGTTGGTTTTTTTCAAGATTAATCTCAATCTTTATGGGGTCGCACCTCTCACTTTTAACCCCAACATCAAGAACATTATCGATAAGTTCACATATAGAGCGGTTTAAATCGTAATCTGCAATAATCGACAAGAAGAGCCTTTTTGAGGGTACCGCATCTATATGTCCTACTTCTTTTTTCATCAATAATCACCAACTAAATATGCAATATTTCGGCTTTTCGGTCGCATCACGCCATAGGTGTTGTACTGTGTTAGCTTTTTGATCACGATTGCACACAACTCGTTTATATCCAACAGGGTGTCGTATATAACCCAAACTGCTTCTGAATTCCCTGCTGGTCATCTTGATTGTATTACCTCTCATTTTTCTTAAAATAACAAAGCCAGAGGAAAAGTCAAGAAAAAATAATATTGGAGTTTCATCATTTTTATGTAGGGGCGTGATTTATCACGCCCTTTTTATTTAGATTCGATAAATCAAACCCCTACAAACTTCATCGCAGCATGCCTAGTCCGCTACATTTTGGACGATTCTGCTTTTTATAATTGTAGGGGCGAGCCGCTGGCTCGCCCGGCTGGCTTGCGGTGGTGGGGTGAAAACAAAACATTAATCTTTCTCTGCGGACATCTGCGTTAATCTGCGGTTAAATTTTTGCGGATATTCTATCCTTCAGTTCGATATATTTAACGGAACCGTCCTGGATCTCTTTTTCAAGCATCTCCTTCACTTCACCTTTTGCTGAGAAATATATAATCTGCCATCCGTATCCCTTGACTTCCTTTAAGAGATCCATCTGGGATTTTAACCTATCAGGGGACGCCTTTATGAAAGGATCATCAAGAATAAAAAACCCTTTCTCCCCTGACAATAATTCCTCTCCCAGAGCAAGACGAACTGATAGATATAGTTGATCATAGGCTCCACCTGAGAGTTGCTCTGCATTCAATCTTTTTCCATCACTCAGATAAGCAACAATTCCATTAATATCCCGGTTGAATTCTACTTTCTCATAGAATCCTTTTGTAATCTTTGAGAAATACTCGGATACAGAACTTTTTTCTCCAAA
Organism: Caldifarciminota bacterium; assembly: GCA_023131835.1. GTDB lineage: Bacteria > Hydrothermota > UBA3072 > UBA3072 > UBA3072 > JAGLZA01. The sequence continues at coordinate 6,409 of JAGLZA010000169.1, read as the reverse complement.
CAGGGCTTCTACTTTCTCTCTTTCTTCCTCCCCTATGGCATTTAGTATCTCTATTGCTGTTATAGCATTTTCTCTTTTATTATTGTTATCTCGAATAAAATCATCAAGTTGTTTTTTCAGTTTTTTGAGGTCAAGAGTCCCATTGCAAATGATTTCTCCCTTTATGAATATATTGTTTGCTTCCCTTTCTACCTCCTTTAATTCCCCTTGAAAGGAATCCATCATATTATCTAATTTCTTCAATCTTTCTTTGCTCTTATCCAATTCCTCCTTTAATCCTCTGAAGGTTTTTTCATCATAATCCACATCAGGAGACTTATCTTTAAATTCTTTGAGTTCCTCTAATTTTTCTACCCAACCGGTTTCACCGAATAGAGTGCTGAGAATGTTCTCCTGATCCCTTATAAACTTTAGATGCTCATCTTTCTCTTTTAATCTCTCCCCGTAACCCTCTCTATCTACTTCCCTTGTCATGTCCTTGATTCTATCAATTATTAATGTATTGGCTTCTATCTGCTTTTCGATTTCCTGCCTGCTGTTCTTTAATGCTCTGATTCCATCAAAGAGGGATTTTTTCTCCGCCTCTTTTGTTAGATGCTTATCCTCCCTCTGTCCATATACCTGATAGAATTCCTCAATATTTTTATTTATCTCTTCTACCCTTTCACCTTCTAACCCGATTGTAGAGAGTTCCATCCTGATTCTTTCAAAGTCTCTCTTTATACCTGCTCTACTTGAGGTAAATCTATACTGGTAAGCAAGCGAAAAAAGAGTAAGGATTAAGAACAGAAGGGTAAGTATTAAAACAGGGGGTGCAGGACGCAGAAATAACCCAACAATGGATATCCCAAGCAAAACATAAAATATCCAGACAAAATTTCGATAGAATTTGGCTTTTTCTTCTCTCCCCTGTATTTCTATCTCTCTGTTTTTTATGTTTTCAAGCCGAGGATGGATTTGATCCAGTGTTGACTTCTTCTTCCTCATTAGATCGAATTCATAATTGAGTTCATTTATTTCTTCTTCCAGATCCTTTGATTGCATTTCCTTTTCTTTAATCCTTATTCTGTGCTCACTCAGTTTTTTATTCAATTGGATGTTTTCTCGCTCTGCATCCCTCCATTTCTGATAATCTTCATTATTGTAATCTTTCAATTCATCTATCTTTCTCAGAGCATCTTCTTTCACCTGCAGAGACAGTATCCCCTTATTGAATTGCTCCCTTCTCCTTGCATTTTCATATTCCTCGATCAGTTTCTCTTTCTCATCTATATCATCTTTGATATGTATATATTCTTCCTCGAGGGGATCGAGATTCTCCTCCGTTGCTTTATTTATTAGCAACTCTACTTCTTCCGATAATAATACCGCCCCCTCCATTCTATCCTTTAATTTTTCCTCACCTATATTCAAAAATCTATTTGTATGTGTTAGCTTCGTTAGTTCACGTATCATTTCTTTTAGAGAATTGATTTCCCTGCTTTTCAGTCCTGTTAATCTATCGGTAATCTCTGTGTAGAATTCCTCTTCTTCAACAGAGAGGTCACTATCCCTTATTATGAATATATTCCTGCACTCAGAAGGGGTCAGGTCAGTTATATCGGAAAGCCGCCCGTGATCCGGAATTTTTCTGTCCCCTTCTTTTGTTTTTATTACGATATATCCCTCAGGTGTTTCATTAACCCTGTCTATACCTCTGAATTTCTTGATTTTCCTCCCCAGTAATATCCTTATTAGCGCTTCAATTGTCAGGGTCTTGCCAGTCTCATTTAGTCCGTAGATAAGGTTAAAATCACCGAGTTTAATCTTTTTTCTTAGATGGAGTGGACCGTATCTCCTTACCTCAAACTCACTGATCTTCATTTCACCTTCACCTGGATCATTGCCTGGATGAAGAGTTTCCTTATCTCATCCTCCATTGGGTGTTTCAGTTCCATAAGTTTCTCATTGAAAATTAAAAAGAGTTCATCTTCAAGGATATATGATATTCCATGCAAACGATTATCCAATTCCACCCTGCCACTCTTTTTTGCAATATCTGCAAGTTCTCGATTGACCTCCCTTTCGTCTCTCTGTGTAAAACCTTCCACCCTGAGAAGGATCTTAGCTTCCTCTGGTTTATCGTCTATTTCTCTCTGCACTATCTCAATAGGATTTATCTGGTCAAAGGGAGAGAATTCTATTCTGATTTCCTCATAATAAGGGGTATTCAATCTATATTCCTTTGGAGGGGTTCCCAATTCAAAGATATTGATAGCTCGTGGTCCCTTCTCCTTTCTTGTGAGGGAGATTGGGGAACCAGGATATACAAAATACCCTCCATCCTTCAGGGTATATTCATGGAATCTTGAATGGAAATGTCCCGAGAGTATATAGTCGAGATTGAGTCCCTCAAAATAGGCAAGTCTCGCCCCCATATACCTACTTTCTTCTCCAAAATCCTCTTTGTTAAAGGAAAAATCATAGACCTCACCATGAAAGAGGAGAATGTTCTTTTTGTCCTCTTTTGTCCGGTTCTTTATCGAACGAATCTTCTCCCTTAATTCCTTACTTCCCATTGATTCAAACGGCATACCAAAGATGAGAACTTCCTCATATTCAATAGGCTCTTCAAGTGTCCTGATTATCCTTACATTATCACCAAAGTACACCCGCTTTTCATAGGAATCCATATCGTGATTTCCGGGTAATATGATTATATCAAAATCATTTCCACTGAACAATGTTCGCATCTGCGAATGGAGTATCTCACTGTCAACTGTTTTATTAAAGAGGTCACCAACAATAATAAAGAGGTCCACATCTTCCTCACCCCCAATCCTTAGCAGTTGTTTTAAGGTCTCCCAGCGTTCATCCTGTAGGTTTGTTAAATGGATATCTGCAGTATGTAGTATCTTCACATTACCAGTGTTTTACCAGGCGAATTCCTGTATAATAGTGATGTATTATTTGTTTATAGTTATAGTTCTCCTTTGCCATCTCCATAGCACCATATTGACACATACCAACTCCATGCCCATAACCCCGACCAGAAATTATTATCCGATTTCCCTTTACCTTTATCCGAAACATCAAGGACTTAACCGAACCGCGAAAGTCAGCAAAGAGTTGCCTTATTTGATCTTTGTTTAAATAGAATTTTCCAATATCCGTATTGATTTCAATAGTTCGAACCCTATCTGTCTTTGTTCGTTGGGATATTCTGATCCATCTAATTTTATTCGGATTCTTACCAAAAAGTGCTTTTATCTGTTTTTTTACCACCCCAAAGAATTCGTCCTTCCTGTAAGAACGTTCCCATTGATAATGTGGCGAAAACCTGCAAAAGGCTTTTCCGTCCCATCCGGAATCACGGACAGACCGTAAGTATGAAATGCGTTCACCTGGCCATATATGCTCATTGTCTTCCGTTATACCTCCGCAGGTAGATGAATATTTTGCATTGATTATCTTACCATTATATATACCAACTATCCCCCTCGTTGATTCCACTGCTTCCTCTATTACCTCATCATCTCCTCCGGCTCCGAGATAAACCTGATCCCATATAGTTGCTCGAAGATCATAAGGGTTCTTTGTCTTTTTGTTCGCCATTGCATAAGACCGGGCTGCAATGGCTTGAGCCTTCAGGGCTTCTATCTGATTCTTCGGTAGACAACCCATCTCAAAGGGAAGAACACCCTTTAAGTACTGCTCGATCGGAACATGGTTTACTACCAGAACTTTACTTTTTTTCAATATCTTTAAGCCTCCTGGATATGCTCGTCCGCTTAGATATAGATTCCCTTCTACAGGTAGAATAAAAATGGGATACCTGGGATTATCTACCTTCCCTTTAGAGGTCAGTATCTTTAAAGGGGAAAAGGAGATATGTAGTTCACCCTTGATAGTTCCACTTTTTCCTCTTGTCTGTAATTTCATTCCAAAATCCGATGATATTGTAACACTCTTGGGATTCTCTTTAAGGATGATTCTGATCACCGGTTCCTCCTTGCGGACCAATAATGGTCTTAGAGGGGCACAGGATACTATAATAAGTATCAAAAATACAGGCAATCTAACTAATAATTTCATCTATCTTCCTTTTTATCTCCTTATAGTGGGTTCCTCGCCAGTAGATTCGTTTACAATCCGGACATCTTTTGAATCTACTGTGTACCTTATAGATATATTCCGGAACCTCTCCTTCAATTTCTTTTTTATCTACTTTAATAAGTGGGGTATTGCATTCCGGACAACGACTAAATGGATTAAGAGCAGATTTACTTATTCTACTCCCCATCTGCTCCATTTGTTCATTTAGATTCTCTGAACAGATAAGGATAGCATTCTCAAATCCGGATAATTCCTTTGAACGCGTTAAGATGACCCTCCCTTCTCTTTTTGCAATATGAATGATACCGAGATCTTCTGGCTGGTTATAATACAGGGTATCAAGCCCCAACAATCTCATCCATTTTGCCAGACGCCCCAGCATAAAATCACATATATATCCTTTCTCTATCTTCAATAAATACCCGAACCTCCAAGTATCTCGGTTAATCCACCAATCCCGATTATAAATATCGCAAATATCCATCCAAAGATTCCAAGGAGAATAAGGACTCCCTGAATTATGAAAAAGGTTTTTAATGGGCCAAGGACTTTAGATAGCGAACCGATTTCACCTCTTCCAACCTCTTGTGAACCGTTGGCAGCACGGACAAGAAGCGCCCCCTGCCATATAGGTAACCAGGCTACGATTATTCCCACTATGGATAGGGCAGATAAAACACCACCAATAATAGAAACAATTCCAACAAGTTTAAGCCATCCGCTCATATCCTTTGTTGTGTTTATTAAATCTTGCTCGATAACATTATCTATTTCCATCTTTCCTCCTTTTTGCCATTCTAACCCATTTTTTACCATAAGTCAAGGTTTCTTTTTCTTTCCCGAAATTCACCACAAAGTCACGAAGGACACAAAGAAGAATAATATTTTTGTTATCACCTCACCACTATACAATAAAACACAGAGGGGACAGAGATAGTCGCTTCGCTCCAATTGAGAAATAGTTGAATAGTTAAATGGATAAATAGTTAAATAGGAACTCCCATCCCCAAACCTGAAGAATTTAACCGCAGATGAACGCAGATAAAATTTTATTTCATTTTTGTGGGAGTGGGCTTCTGCCCACGATTATCGAGCCCAGAAGGACTCTCCCACTAACCGACCAACCCACCAACTGACTAACCGACTAACTCAATCCTTCGTCTATCAGTGCAAATCAGTGTCAAAAAAATTTTGAAAATAGACTAACAATGCTCCTTGATCTTTTGGAGAATTCGGAAAAAACGGCAATTCCGACTATTCCAACAATGTAGCCATTGTTTATGCCATAATGAGAATTCTTCTATCCCGGTTATCCTGTGGAGTAATTTCAACTGATATATATGAATCCATTGGTATTCGAGAGAGGCAAGCCTCTTTACCCCCCAGAGGTCATATAGACTCCAGTATTGGGTATCATATCTCCATAGATTCAATGCAAGACTCCTGGTGTATTTTTCGAATAGTCCACCTACTCTATCATATCCCTCCTCTAAAAATGAATGAAGGACCAACAGGATATAGATAAAGCCGTTCAGGGTCGCTGAAGGAGGTTGTGATGGATACTCCTCAAGAAAGTGATATCCATCTATATTATTTGAAAAACCTCCGGAAGACACAGGATAAAACATAGGTTGAAGGGCTTTATATGCAAGTCCTTCCCATTGCACCCTTACACCTTTGAGACTATATAGCAGCCAGGCCGATAGGCCCTGAGCCAACCCACACATCCATGGAGGGTCAATTTGAAGGAAATCATTACGGAATCCATACCACCAGATAGCACGTTCAGGAGAAACATCTGCTTTCTCAGCAAGCCACTCTGCACATTTTATGGCAGATTCAAGGTAAGATTCATTCTTCGACTTTTTATATAACTGCAACTGATAGATACCATATTGAGAGACAGTCACCGGATAAGGAAAGTATCCTTTTCTTTTTAATCCTACTATCTCAGGAATTCCCTTTTCGCTTATCCTGATACCGCTAAAATGGATAGATTCACATTTTGTAAAATCAAAAAGCATAAGTTAACTATATACAATAAATAAAATGAGTCAATCCTTTTAAGAAACACACTTCCCCCTTATTTAACCACAGAGGGCACGTCGCTTCGCTCCAATTGAAAAATGCAAAGTGCAGATTGCAAAATTATCCCCTCCTCAACCCAGCCATTTTTTGACACAGAGGTCACAGAGAATACAGAGTGTATTAGTTGATTCGTTAATTAGTTTATTAGGTAAAAATAAATCTAACCCCAATCCCTAAATCCTGAACCCTAAATCTTTAGTGAAACCGTTTATTATGAGAAAGAGTC
>JAGLZA010000168.1 GCA_023131835.1 Caldifarciminota bacterium | reverse complement strand
TGCGCCTTGATGAGAGACTCATAGAGGAGAAGACAACAGACGGCAGGATAGATTGCCATGAACATATCTCGAGAGTCAGGAAAGAAGCTTCCAATTGGCTTGAAGGCATAGAGAAGAACGGTATAGATCACTCAAAAAGACTGGAAGGTTACCTGGACCAACTTATTCCGGACGAGTTCAAGAAAAAGCTCAAGCCTGCCGAGATATTTATTCTCCTCTATGCTGTGTACCTCCATGACATAGGCTACAGGAATGAACAAGGCAAGATAGAACCCAGCGATCATCCCTTACGAAGCAAGAAATATATATTAGAAGATCCCAATAAATACCTCTTTGACCGATTTCCTTCTATGAAAGAGAGAGAAGCGCCATTGGCAGCCCAGGTGGTTGCCGAGGTGTGTTATGGGCATGCTCATGAATCTATTCGCCCTCTTCGGGATATCTCAAATGCTTTCGGAGACTCCTGTCTTTGCAAGGATCCCCTTAACCTCCGGCGGCTTGCAGCGCTGCTGAGGCTTGCTGATGAGATGGACCAGGCCTATATTCGGTTAGGGCACTTGAGAAATAGTATTTCTTTGCCTGCAATTAGTCCGGGTATAGTCAGAATGCACTGGAATGGCGATCAGGGTGTTGGAGAAGCCCTTGTTGATCTGGTACAGGAAATTAACGAAACGCTGGTCCCCGTGAATGACGTGCTCTCTGAATGGGACTTTCCTAAAACAACCGTAGCATTAGAACCATTGGTGAAGAAATTGCCGCCTCTACCCCAGGAGCAAATAGACTATAAGGAATTCATCCCCGAACACTATATTTCATCTAGATGTCACGATGAAAAGGGGGACAACAAGGGCCTTCTTCACGATTATGTTCTTGAATGGTTAAACGACCCCAAACGAAAGCTCCTGGCAGTGCTTGGTGACTACGGCATCGGGAAGACCTCTTTTTGCTACAAATTTGCCTGTGATATGACCGGATCTGCATACGTACCCGTTGTCGTCGAGCTTAAGAATGTAATGAAAGAAGGGTGGCACGAGTTTATCCAAAAGGAAGTAAAAAGCAGAGCCGGAGACAGCACCCAAAGTCCCGTGCTTATCCTGGACGGTTTTGACGAGTTATCGCTGACCTTTGATAAAGAGACCGTACTTAAGGAAATCGAAAACCTCTCAAAGACCACTCAGGAATACAAGAAGGTGATCCTGACGAGCAGGACTCAATTTTTTAGAAGTGAGGAAGAGGAAAAGGAAACACTTGTCCGGAAGGAGTTCCATAAACGAGGTCCTCGTTCGTTGACATACCCGCGTTTTGAGAGAATATATCTCTCGTTATTCGATGATGAGCAGATAAGACAATATCTCGATCTCTGTTTAGGCAAAGCCGCGTCAGAAAAATTCTGGAACGAAACGATGGAGGTGGTTTTTGATGTCAAAGACCTGGCCAGACGCCCGATATTGATCGAACTCATAGTCAATGATCTGGATGCCGTGCAAAACATAGAGGGTAAAGTAACACCGGGCAAGGTCTATCGTACTATCACAGAGAGGTGGCAAGAGAGGGAAGAGCAACGGCTTCCTCAATCCATTATGCTGCAGCAAAAGGAAGAAAAGGTACCCAAGAACATTATGCTGTTTATGGAGGAACTGGCCTATTGGATGCTTACGAAGGAAAAGGCCCGGCTGCATTTCAATACTCTGAGGGATGCAATAAATGAGTACTTTGACGATGAAACAAAAAGGATGCTGAGTTTATCCCTCGACAATCTCGATTATCAGATACGCAACTGTTCCTTTCTCAGCCGTCATGCCCAGGGTTACTATGCCTTTGCCCACCGCTCCTTCGTTGAATACTTTGTTGCCAGAAAAATTTCTAGGGAGATACCGCAAGATAAGGCTCAAGAGATAAAAATCACCGATGAAACAGCCCTTTTTGTTTCGGAACTCATAGACCCCTCGGTTTACGAAAGGATTGAACCACCCCAAGGCGTCAAGATTCCCAAGAATATGACCTACGTTCCGCCCGGACAGTTTATTATGGGTGAGAAAAATAACATTCTGATAACGAGTTTAAAAAAAGGATTTTTTATAGATAAGTATCCCGTAACCAATGCCAAATCCTGCGCCTTTCTCAATGAGCGGGGCAATCAGCAAGAAGGTGGTAGCGAGTGGATTAATCTGGAAGGAAGCTATGGAGACGAGAGATGCCGCATAAGAAAGGATGGCAATCGCTTTGTGGTGGAACCTGGCTTTGAAAATCATCCCATTTTCTATGTAAGCTGGTACGGGGCGAGGGCGTATGCCGAATGGGCGGGAAAGAGACTGCCGACCGAGGAAGAGTGGGAGAAGGCAGCCAGGGGGATAGACGGGCGTGTCTATCCCTGGGGAAACGAATTTGACAAGGAGAAGTGCAATACCGGTGAATCGGAAATCTATCACACCACGCCAGTGAAAAAATATCAGGAAGGCCGCAGCCCTCACGGCTGCTTAGACATGGCAGGAAATGTCGATGAATTGACTGATAGTTGTTACGATGAAAAAAAGGATCTAAAGGTGCTGCGGGGCGGTTTTTGGGGCAACATCCGGAACAACGCCCGCTGCGCCAACCGCCTCAGGTTCAACCCGGGGAACAGGCACTACTTTCTCGTCGGGTTTCGTTGTGCCAGGACATTATAGCCCTTTGTTTTTTTAATTTTTTACCCTTTGCCGCCGGAGGCGGGCGAAACTTTTTTGAGACATGCCCAAAGAAGTTGATGCCATAACAAAGCTATATGATTTTATCTTTGGATAATTCCGAAACTTGAGAAGTTTCCGCGCAGCCAGAAATTTCTCATTGCCGACCGGATAGAGACCGTCTTGCTCGATGTCCTTGATCTCTTGATTGAAGCGGCATATTCGAAGAAAAAATCGACACCGCTACGGTCCGCGAATTTAAAACTCGAACAATTACGCTACCTCATCAGGCTGTCCAAGGACCTGAAGCTCCTTTTGCTCAAGAGCTACGAATTGTGCGCCCGGGACGACATAAGGGACGTTATGTAGCGAGTCTGATTATGTTGTGAGTTTTAGGCTTTAAATATCCTTTTAATTCCTCTTATTCCATTTAGTTCTTTTAATTCCTTCAGTCGTGGTGTATTCTTCAAGTATTGAAGTACTACAAGTATCTCAAAGTCTTGTTTATCAACCTTCAGAGCCTTTACATAAGAGGATTTTATGAAAAAGCCATGGTGGCCCTTGCATTC
>JAGLZA010000167.1 GCA_023131835.1 Caldifarciminota bacterium | reverse complement strand
TTATTGAACTTTTTCTTGTTATACAAAAGTATATTTTCCTTCTCAACATGGATTTCGCTCCCCGGCCATAATCCAACAGCAACGTCATAATTACTATTTTTTATCGGGTCAATGATCTCAGGGATTTTAGCAGGGTCATGTCTTCCATCCGAGTTAAGGGTCACGATGATATCAGCGCCATCGGCTGCCGCAAAGCCGGTCTTCAGGCTTGCATCCTTGCCCTTGTTCACAGGGTGGCGGATCACCTCGGCCCCGGCCAGCTCTGCGACCTCTGCGGTGCGGTCCGTGCTGCCGTCGTCGATGACTATGACGCGGTCAGCGTGCTGTTTAGTGCGCAGGACGATAGAGCCTATACGTATCTCTTCGTTGTATGCGGGGAGGATGGTGGTTATGGCGGTCAGGTGGGCACCTCCGGGGAGTGGGTTCGGTGGATGCGGGTGGGGTGCACCGGCTGAAATATATTAATACTGTTATTAAACTCAGGAATCTGTGTAAATCCCTGTAAATCCGTATCTGGAAGATTGGAATAATCCCGCAAGGCAATAATGGTAACCATCATCAATTCACCTGCTAATATTTTCACCCGGTAATACTATTAGTACAGAGTCAACATATATAAAAAATGTGGTAATATCCTGATAATTCTATGTTTCCCTCACAAACTGCACGTCATACATTCATGCAGATATGCATATTTGCCGTAACCCTGACGGTATCTCACAGGACATAGAACGACCTTCTCGATCAACAGATCATTAACTACTATGATTAACAAGCAGGTCGTTGCAATAACTATAATGCATATACATCGTGACGATCTCAATGTTCATAAGGACTCTTTTTCATGACGACATCTGCATTTATGCGCAACTCATCGCTTCTGCCGAAAGTGCTTTGAATTCAAATGGAACATCATCTTTAGAATAATAAAGTACCTCCAATCCAATGACCTTGTTATCCTTATCTTTCTTTAAAATAATACCTCCCCCCACTTCTTCACAAACCACCTCTTTTTTGGGATCATCAAACCAGATATCCAGGGTCTCCATCTCTTTATTGTGGATCACCATTAGCCTTTTCTCCATATTTCCTCACCTTCTTTTAATCGATCGGTTATATATGTTGTAATAATAAATCCGTCTCCATTTAAATGCTTGCAGGCAACACAAAGATAATAGTTGCCTGCACTTTTGTAATAAAGGTAAACTCTTTCATCCTTGTTGCTTTTTCTAATAATATCTGGATATTTCAGGGTTTCAATTATTTCCTTTTCTTTACCATCCATATTTGGATGCTTTACCGTTCTCACAAAATCCCAGTATTCTTTTGTAGTTCTGATCTCTTTATTTAAGGGAGTTTGTACCTTAAAATAAATGTTGCCCTTCAATATCACACCACCATAAAATGCCCATCAATTTGGATCATCGCTTATTCCGGAATCCATCTTATTCGCAGAAACCACAATTTTAAGATGGTAAGATCACAATCATGCATGCCCAACTTCATATGACACCTAACCTATTATTTTCATGAATATCTACTTCCCGCCATTCCCATTCATCGCCTCGCCCCATCGCCGTCCTGTCCGTGCTG
>JAGLZA010000166.1 GCA_023131835.1 Caldifarciminota bacterium | reverse complement strand
GAAGTGAAAGACTTGAGTTTCCAATAGAGTTAATGATTGAAGCAAAATGTTGTTATCCTGAGAGATTCGCAGATATTGACATTAGTGAATGGTCCAGTGACTACTATAAAGAAATTTATGGCATAGAGGATGACAAAGTGGAAGAGATTAAATTAGCACAGCAGTATTACCGCTTGGAAATAGAATAGGGAGGGATAAAAATGACAAACAAAAATTGTAAAGAAGTGTGGAAAGGTGAACTGACCATCGAGCTGAGCACAGTCATAGCAACGCTTTTTGCTGACGTAAAAAGCCTTAACGAAAAAATAAAAATAGGGGGGGATATGGCATGAGGAAAATATTATCGTGCATATTGGTAATGATGCTGCTTGCATCTGCTGTGCTGATGGCGGTTACGCCTGCGGCTGCATACGAAGAGAAAATACCATTTGCTGGTGAAGATAACGAACTAACAAAGGATGAGCTTTCGAGCGCTATCTGCTCATATATGCTTGATGAAGTAGGTCTTTCAGATGACGTTGGAGATGCGGCGTATGTCTATGCCTACTGGGAGGGTAAGCCGAAGACGATTGTAGATATGACTGATAGAACGGTGACGCTTTATAGACCACCAGAAAGAGTTGCTCCATTGAGTAACACATTTATTGAAGAGGTGATGTGTGTGTTTGGTGTTGAGGATAGATCGGTTGCAGTTAGTGCTTGTTGTTGTAGAGACAATAGTAGCTATGATTATACATACAAGGGTGAACATTATACTTTTACTGGCGCAAGTTATCCTAGTGATGTGTTATATCCAAAATTTCTTGAACTTCCGTATGTTGGTAGATTAGATTCGGGAATAAATTATGAAACATTAGCAACAGCAAAGCCAGAGCTTGTAATTATAAGAATGACGTGTTGTGCATCCGAAGAAAATGTTAAAAGAGCTGCTAAGGTAATAGAAAGCATGGGTATACCTGTTGTTGTTATAAAGGACCCGAGTAATTATGAAGATCAGAGGGAGGATATAATATACAAGGAAATAGCGGTTTTAGGAGAGGTATTTGATAAACAAAGGGAAGCACAACAATCGATTGATCGTATGGATGAAGTGGTAGAAACCATTAAAGAAAGAACCAAGGATATTCCAGAAGATGAAAAACCAACAGTATTATACTTTGGATTATCACGTAAGGCTCGAGAGGAGGGTGGAGTTGGTAATGTTCAGAGCATAGACGCATTAGAATCCGAATTTTTGGAGAATATTGTTAATGCCAAAAATGCCTTTAGGGGCATGGGACGGCAGATAATGTCCTCAGAGCAGGTATTAGCACTTAATCCTGATGTGATCATCTTGCCTACGTCTCATGGTCATCATCCACCAACTGAATTATACGAAAGTGAACATTTTAAAAATATTCAAGAAGTAAAGGCGATAAAAGAGAAAAGGGTTTGTTCTTTACCGGCTACATCATGCAGAAGTGAAAGATTGGAGTTCCCAATAGAGCTGATGATTGAAGCAAAATGTTGTTATCCTGAAAGATTCGCGGATATTGACATTAGTGAATGGTCCAGTGATTACTATAAAGAAATTTATGGCATAGAGGATGACAAAGTGGAAGAGATTAAATTAGCACAGCAGTATTACCGCTTGGAAATAGAATAGGGAGGGATAAAAATGACAAACGAAAAAATAAAAATAGGGGGCGATGTGGCATGAGGAAAATATTGTCGTGCATATTGGTAATGATGCTGCTTGCATCTGCTGTGCCGATGACGGTTATGCTCGCTGGTGCACAGGAGGCAGGAATACCAGGCGATATCGATGAAGATAACGAACTAACAAAGGATGAGCTTTCGAGCGCTATCTGCTCATATATGCTTGATGAAGGAGGTCTTTCAGATGACGTTGGAGATGCGGCGTATGTCTATGCCTACTGGGAGGGTAAGCCGAAGACGATTGTAGATATGACTGATAGAACGGTGACGCTTTATAGACCACCAGAAATAATAGTGCCTATGAGCCAGGGACTTATTGATCAAACAATGGTTGCGTTTGGTATAGAGGATAGAATAGTTGGTTATTCATCGTGTGGTAAGATAATGGATTGTGATACCAGTGGATATCTTGCCATTAATGATACAACTGATCCTTATAAGGGCAGTTGGCACATTGGATCAATACTTTACCCAAAAATGATAGAACTCCCATGGGTCGGTAAAATAGACGCAGGGATAAATTATGAGTCAGTAGCAACTCTTTGTCCAGACCTTGTAATTATACGAGTGACGTGCTGTCAATCAGAGGAAAACGTTGAAAGAACCGCTAAGGTGATCGAAAGCCTTGGTATCCCTGTTGTCATTATAAAGGACCCGCGAAAGTATGACAAACCTGGTGAGGGAATAATATACGAAGAGATAAAGGTCTTGGGGGTGGTTTTCGGTAAGCAAAAAGAGGCACAGGAATTGATTAACTATCTGGATGGATGGGTAGTGTTCATAAGGGAGAGAACCAAAGATATTCCAGAGGATGAGAAACCAAGGATATTGTATTTTGGAGCCGCTAGAGGAGATCGAGAGAAGGGCGGCGTTGGTAATGTAAGAGGTGTAGATACATGTGAATCCGTCTTCTTGGAAAATATTATCAATGCTAAAAATGCTTATAGAGGGACAGGAAGGGTTATAATGTCTGCAGAACAGGTGTTGGCTCTAAATCCCGATGTAATAGTATTACCTACATCCTCCGGTTTTCACCCACCCAGAGAGTTGTACGAAGGCGAAGCATTTGAAAATATTCGGGAAGTCAAGGCAATAAAGGAAAGAAGAGTGGGTTCTTTACCTGCCGTGGGATGTAGAAGTGAACGATTAGATTTTGCAATGACTTTAATGATTGAAGCAAAAATTATTTATCCTGAAAGGTTTGAGGATATCGACCTTAACGAATTTGTGGACGAATATTATAAAAATGTTTTTGGCGTGAGTGATGACCGGGTGGAAAAACTTAAATTAACACAGCGGCTACGTTGGTTGGAGATAATAGAATGAATGAAGATAAGAGGTGATGTGGAATGAGAATGAAAAAAACAAAAACGAGCTTGTTGGTAGGGGCATTGATAACAGCCTCCATAATTGGAATTGTTTTGATGTCTGGATGCATAGACGAGAAGACAGTAGAAACTCCAAAACAAGTAGCAACCGAAACTCCCAAGCAAGTGACTACACAAGTAAAAGAGGAATACAGAATAGTAACTGATATGCGTGGCAAAGAGGTGAAACTGCCACAAAGAATTGAGCGGGTTGTTACTATGGATGATGGTCTTGTAGAGGGTGTAATGACCATTTTGGGAGAATCAAATAAAATAGTTGGTTTAGGCTCTAGCTGTGTTCAGAAGACTTATAAGTACATCTACCCAAGCGTTTCCGGTGAAAATTATACTTGCAAAAATGGAAGGAATACCGCTGGATACCTGAACCCAAAATTTGCGGATTTGCCCCTGGTTAAAGAATCCGGGGCAGGTATAAATTATGAAACCATAGCAGGTCTTGAACCGGACGTTGTGATAATCAGAGTCGGTTCGTGCTGCGCCTCGTGGGGCCGGGAAGAGGGCTTAGATAGAGACATTGGCAGAATAGATGTGTTAGGAATTCCAGTAGTCGTTATATATGCACCCCCATGTTATGATGAGCCGGGTATCAGTACAATCTCGGAAGAAATACGTGTTATCGGGCAGACATTTAATAAAGAAGAGCGAGCAGAAGAGATTATAGAGGTTATTGAAAGTAATGTTGAGATGATTAAAGAACGAACAAAAGACATTCCAGAATCCGAGAAACCGCGTGTACTTGCGCTCGGTTTATCTCCACGATCAAGAAGTGCCGGAGGAGCGGGAAATGTTCGCGGGGCTACCATAGCATATTACATTGAAAAAATAGCCAATGCAAAAAATGCATATACCATTAAAACCTATACTTCTGATAAGGGTACAGTGAGTGCAGAGCAGGTTCTGGCGTTAAATCCCGATGTTCTTATACTCCCCACTTCATCTGGATACCACCCTCCAAGT
This sequence comes from Caldifarciminota bacterium, assembly GCA_023131835.1. GTDB lineage: Bacteria > Hydrothermota > UBA3072 > UBA3072 > UBA3072 > JAGLZA01. The sequence goes on along the minus strand of JAGLZA010000166.1, from coordinate 415 downwards.
GAGTTATACACTGCTCCTTACTATCAGAACCTTCAGGAGCTTGAGGCAGTGAAAAATAGAAGGGTATGGGCTCTTCCATGGACTCCCTGTAACTGTGACGCAGCACGTTTAGAACACCCGATAGATTTAATGATTATCGCAAAGGCAAGTTATCCTGGGAGGTTCGCGGATATTAAAATACACGAGTGGGTACTTGGATATTATCAAGAGTTATATGGTGTTGATGAGAATATAGCAAAGGAACTTCGTTCAATACAGTGGCTGGACTGGACCGTTGAGGAGGGATTTTAAAAATGAAAACAAAAACGACGACATTGTTTGTAGGGGCATTGATAGTAGCCTCCATAATTGGAATTGTTTTAATGTCTGGATGCATCGACGAGAAGACATTGGAAACTCCAAAACAAGTAGCAAC
>JAGLZA010000165.1 GCA_023131835.1 Caldifarciminota bacterium | reverse complement strand
CCTTCTTTCATTCTACCAATTAAATCCTCAGCAGATACCGCTCTTCGCTTTTTTAAAAAATATTCTCGTTTATCTTTATCTTCTCCTTGAGTAGAGATTTTAAATAGATAATCCCACTTCCTCAATTTTGCAAATCATACAATCTTATGGCAGGTATCCAGTCGGTGTATATTTTTCCATTTTTTGCGTCAATGAATTGATCGCAAGTAATTGTTCCTCCTGTTACGTTCTTGCTTGGCTCGTGTATTATCTGTGGATAAGAACCCGTAACAATTGTGTAATTATACGTGTGTCCAGCCAATAGGGTAATAGAAGGAGTAATTGTTATGTTATGCCAGTCGCTTTGGTATCCATTCCAAGTGCCATTCGCTATCAATGTGTCGTTTTCATCATATAATTTGATGGACTCTGTGTGTCCACCGGTTCCAACACAGGGGTAGGTGTACAATGTGCTAACGTTAATGTTATTCGAAGGTGTAATTGTGCCATTATGTGTTCCCATTATGCTTGGGTAAGTGCCTGCGTCAGTGTCAAACACTGAAGGTGCAGGTGCAAAGTAGTTCTCCCTTGGTTGCATTAATGGACAGTAATCATGATGTGAATCTATGCTGTAAGAGGTGTCACCAATCCCATCGTTGTCGTTATCAGATTCATTGTAATCACTCCAGTAGTTGCCCATGTAGTTTGTATAGGTGTTGCCGTTGTAGGTGTAGGTTATTTTTGATGTGGAGTTCCAACTCGTGTTTGTCTGACCGGAAGGACGAACATTGTCGCTGTTGTTGAAATTGTTTAGAAATATGTTGTTGTTTAGGGCATTGAAAAAACCAATTCCATAAAAACTGTTAAAATTGACTGTGTTGTGAGTTAAAATATTGTTATTGGAATAATCCCAAAGGTATATTCCAATGGAGTTATTCGATACGTTGTTGTTGGATATGGTATTATCAGAAGCATTCTGGAGATAGATACCCGTGCTATCATTCGAAGCATTGTTATTAGTTATAATATTGTTGGAAGAAGATTTGAGGTAGATCCCCTCCTCGCAGTTCAAGACGGTGACGTTTTCTATCTTTGAATCGCTCGAATGATCAAGCAGTATTCCCTCTAAGTTATTGATCAGGATCAAGTCTCTCACGGTTATGTTCCTCGAATTTACTATTCCGAGATAGCCGACATCAAAGTTTGAATCTACGACCTGATCTTTTTCATTTACAAGGTATCTTATGGACTTTCCATTTATTTTGTTGCTCGTGTCTATATCCTGAATACCCTCAGCATGGAAGTTGTATTTGTTTCCTGATATTGTATTGTTTCTTAATGTGTTGTTATTAGCCTCCCACCAGATAACCAATCCGAGCTGCTTGTTTGAGTTTGCTGTGTTGTTGATTAGTATGTTGTTGGGAGAACCCGAAGAAAGGGTGATTCCACCATAATCGTTGTTCGAGCAGTTGTTATTTGTGATAGTGTTGTTGGAAGAATCCAAGAAGTAGATACCCCTTTCGTTTAAGTTATTTGTGTTGTGGATTAGCGTGTTATTAGAGGAACGCATAAGTAAGATCCCACAGCTGTTATTTGATGCACTATTGTTAGAGATGGTGCAATAGCCTACGCCGGAAAGATATATTCCATCATCAGAAGAGGCATCTTTCACAGTGAATCCACTTATGTTCACATAGTTAGCAGTTACCCTAAATACAGAGATATAAGATTTTGCAGCCTGAACGATGCAATTAGCAGATCCATTGTCAGATTGAATAGTTAAACTCTTGTTCACATTCACGTTTTCGGTGTATATTCCGTCCCTCACGATGATGGTGTCGCCGGGGTTTGCCGCATCCACCGTGAGTTGGATTAATTCGCCGGGATTAACATAATGCGTTGTTGCGGCTGCGCATCCAACACTTACGCTTACGAATGCCAGCGTTGCGAATATGACCGCAAATATCAAAGCCCTTCGCTTTCCAAATTTTACCTTTTTCCCACTTTTCATTTTTTTCTTTTCACCTCCTAATTTTTTTTATTCCGTCAAGCTATTCCCAAAAAGGAGGTTTTTATGTTCC
>JAGLZA010000164.1 GCA_023131835.1 Caldifarciminota bacterium | reverse complement strand
GGATAAATGTCCGTGTGAGTCTGTGTGCGTCTGTGGCTAATAATGCTGTTTATTGCTTTTGTGCCGGCTACCATTTTATACCTCTAAAAATCACATCTTTTCTAATCCCATCTTTATGTTTTTCCACCACTCGAAACATTTCTTCCATCATTTCATCCGTTAAATAATGCGGTTTGACTCCCAAATCCAAAAGGCCACGATAGGCAGGGTTGTAATAATGTTCTTCCGCTTCCTTACGCGGGTTTTCAAGGTGGTCGATTCTGACATCATAACCGAGTTTCTTTCCGATGCGCTGTGTCTTTTCAGCCAAATCATTAACACTGAAAGTTTCCATGATCTGGTTAAAGATACGTAGTTCGCCCTGTTGAGCCGGAGCTTTTTCTGACATGTGCACACACTGAAGCGTATCATTGATATTAAGATAACCCCGTGTCTGCCCCCCCTTTCCGTACACTGTCAGTGGATATCCCACAACGCCCTGCACCACAAACCGATTGAGGATGGTTCCGAAAATCTCGTCATAGTTAAAGATTGTCCTCAGTTCATGGCTGTCGGCTCTTCCTGCTGTCCGACCTCTGACCTCCGACCTCTGACTACTGATCTCCGACTCTTCCGTTTCGATGCCGTATACCGGTCCCTGCATCAGATCTGTAATGCGAAGATCCCACATACGGACACCGAACCACATCAGGTCTGTATCCATTATCTTGGTGGTATGATACAACGAACTGGCCTGACGTGGGTAAAGGAACTTATCTTTCCGCCCTTTATGTTCAATTTCAAGCCATCCCTCTTCTATATCAATATTCGGAGTACCATATTCTCCCATGGTTCCAATATGAACCACGTGTGTGCCACGGGAAAAATCACGAAGGGCAAATATAAGATTGTTGGTTACCAGAAGATTGTTGGTCAGTGTAATATTGGCGTATTTATAGTTTATCAGCGAATAGGGGCCCGAGGGTTGTTCAGCATAATGCATAACTGTTTCCGGAATACCGGTAAACTTTTTATCCACCGCCCATGAATATTCAACCCTTCCGCTAAAAAATGACCGCATGATTTCCGGATCGCTTAAATCGCCGATAACAACCTTAATCTCCTTACCGGTCAGTTCATACCAAATTTTGGCACGTTCCATCAGGGACGGAACAGGGTAAAGCATACCGACATCAAGCTCAGTGCAGGCATTCCTCCGGAAATAATTATCAACCACCGTGACATCATGGCCCCGGTTTGAAAAATACATGGTAGTCGGCCAGCCCAGGTATCCGTCACCACCTAGTATTAAAATATGACTCACTTCGTTCCTCCTCTTTCAGATGATAGTGTTCAGATGACAGATGACGGGCTACAGAGGACAGAAAGTGCTTAGGAATGTCAGCTTGCATTGTTATCGCGTTTGCAAAAGAGTTTAGGATTTGCCATCATTTTGCCCAACATTCGCCCTATTTGCATGCATTTATTCATCAGATGTTTATGATCATCGACAGAAATGTACTTGCATGCCAAGGCTGTATCAAGCCAGTGCTGCGTCTCGGCTTGCTCGCCATCTGAATCTGAAAGTTTGCTGACAAAATGTGCTTGGTAGCGGCGTTTATGCCAGGCTTCGGCCAAATTAGCCCCGATAGAACGCGAAGAGCGCCGAATTTGGTCTGTCAGCGAATACAACTCCTCTTTGGGAAAATCTTTGCTGACTTGAAATATTTCCTGCTGGAGTGAAAACGCTTTTTGATAAACCTTCAAATCCTTGAAACTACGAATCTTATCACCCATGACCACCCTCTGTCCTCTTTACCCAGTTGAATAGGGTTCCCCCAGGGAAATTCAACCGGGGCGTCCTCTGACTTCTGACCTCCGTTTTCTAACCTTCTCATCTTCTTATCTTCTGACCTTCTGCTTTTCCGCCCCCTGCCCTCCGTCCTCTGTCTTCCGTCTTCCGTCCTCCGTCCTCCGTCTTCCGTCTTCCGTCCTCTGCCCTCTGCCCTCCGCCCTCCGCCATCTGTCATCTGCCTTCTATTGCACTGCGAGCATCCGGCCAATACCGCTCATCAGGGTGTTTTGAAATGCTCGGATCTTCGTATAGCAAATTGTTTTCTTCCAAGAATTTTGAAAGCTGCTCTTTTGTCAATGGCGTTTCATTGGCAGAATTGTATGCGTGTGTTACCTGGGCTGATATTCCATTTGGGTAATCGTAAGATATGTCACAGTAAAGACTTCTAAAGGCTGGCGTCACCGCATAGTATCGTTCCAGCTCAACAGATCTTCGGATCTCTTCGTCGTTCATCAATTCTTCGTATATTTTCTCACCAGGCTTAGTGCCGATGATTTTAATTTGAATTTCTTCTGGGTTATGTCCAAACAAGGGCGATAATTTATCAATCATAACTTCCGCCAAATCAGAAATGCGAATAACGGGCATTTTGGTGACAAATACCTCACCGCCTTTTGCGAGCATTGCGGAATCGATAACAAGTCGAACCGCTTCTTTGATACTCATTATAAACCGTGTCATCCGGGAATCGGTAATTGTAACGGTCCTCCCATTGCGAATCTGTTCACGAAAAATCGGAATTACCGATCCTCTCGATCCCAAAACATTTCCAAATCGGGTGGAAGCGAATATGGTATTTCGAGTTCTACGATTGCTGTTCGCAGCCGTAAACAAACGTTCGCCCATTAGTTTGGAAGTGCCCATAACACTGGTAGGATTGACGGCTTTGTCGGAGCTGGTGAAAATTACTCGCCCGACCTTGTTTTCGCAGGCCGCTGAAATAATGTTTTGTACCCCTAAGATATTGGTTTGAACCGCCTCAAAGGGTGAACGTTCACAAAGGATTACGTGCTTAAAGGCAGCCGCGTGGAATACTACATCCACTCCCCGCATACACCTACACATTTTTGCTGCATCGCGGATATCTGCAAGGAAAAACCGGGCGTTCTTATGATGCTGAAAACGTTGCTCCAGAAAAAAAAGTTCGCTTTCATTATTATCAACAGCTATGAGTTCTTTAATTTGGTTAGGGTTTAGAATCTGCCTGACAAGTTCATACCCAACGGTACCACAGGCGCCTGTAACCAAGACTCTCTTATCCAGCAAGATATTTTTCATAACCTTTTCCATCCTAATCATCTTTACCCCGCCTGTCCCGTAGGTAGGCACTATCGTACTGGGATGAAATTTTTATCCCGTTAAACCGCACTGTCTTTTTTGTTTAACTGGAACATGCCCATGAGGAGCGCAGCGCATTTCACCGGGGTGTCCGCCGACCTCTGTCCTCTGTCTTTCCGCGAAGCGATGACTATTTTTGTCCGAGCAAGTCGCTCGGCTAAAACGTCTGTGTCAGTCTGTGTGTGTCTGTGGCTAATTCTTCTTCAGTTCTTTGCGCTTTACTTTGAGCTTTCAGCTTTCGGCTTTGAGCTACAACTTCTGACCTCTGTCTTCTGTCCTCTGCCTTCTGCCCTCTGCCCTCTGTCCTCCGCCCTCTGTCCTCTATCCTCTGCTCCATGCTCCATGCTCCCTGCTCTTTGCGTCATTCATCCATCTCAGGCTTTGTCAGACAATTCCAGGGCAAATGAGAAAGCTTTCTTCAATTGATTCATCACTGTGATGGGAAGGCTGCCGATCTTACGTTCCAAACGAACATATGGTAATGAACCCAAGCCTTGAACGTTAGCAACCGAGTGGTGATGAAGAAAACCAAGCTTCGGAAGTACTACCTCATAGCGGCTTTTTCTGTTCTGAGTGGTAAGTGGAACATACAGTACCAAAGACCTGGGTGGGTCGGAATCATACCTGGATACAACGATAACCGGTCTGCTCTTAGCCGCTAATCCAAGATCGGCAAGCCAAACTTCACCTGGTCGCGGGTTCATCGAGCAAATCCAATACGCTTTGTTCTACAGACCTGGAACGTAATAAACCCAGAGTGTCCTGATCGGCAAGGTTAATTATCTCAGCAACCCATCGCCTGACTTCCTCTGAAGTCTGCGGCTGCCATTTGTGTAATTTTTGGTCAAGTAGCTCTGCTACGCTGTCCATTGTAACCTCCTAAAATAAGGGGTATAATTTATACCTCGGACGTCCGTCCTCCGTCCTTCGACTCCTGTCCCTTGCCCTTCTGACTTCTGACTTCCGATCTCTGACCTCTGTCCCTTACCGTCCTCTTTACCCAGTTGAATAGGGCTCCCCCAGGGAAATTCAACCGGGGTGACCTCTGACTTCCGTCCTTTCCTGGCCTCTGACCTCATGGAACAAAAAGAAGCCGCAGGAAAGGGTCGCCAGAGTCAGTGCCAAACATCGTGCCTTGTTGTTTCGGATTAAGTCCACCTTCCTCAACGCATTCCCCAAAAAACCTCGGCCGTTTTCGAGTGGAATCAATCGGTCGGCCTCATTTTCCAGTAACGTCGCATAAGTCTCCCCTCAGGTGTTGAAAATTCTGATTCTATAGACCAGCCTATTTTTTCGTAAAATCTCTGGGTATCTTGGTTGTTGTCGAAATCAGTAGTGAGATAGACAAATTTCGCCCCTCGTTTCCACATTTCGGACTCAAATGCCTCCACAATTCTTGTGCCTATTCCGTTGCCATGAATGCCAGGATCAACACAAACTGATGCAAGCAAAGCACCCCCAGTAGCGGACAAAGGAGCATCACCTCGGTAAAATAGGGCGCGCACCAACCGTGGGAATATACTTGGCTGCTGCAATAAAGACTTAAGGCTTGCTATTGCAAATAGAGGGAAGTAGCGTGTGGCCAAACGCTTGTAAAATCCCTGTGGTCGGGTAGTCCCCAGAAGTGTCGCAACTATTTGCCCATTGTATTCTCCCGCAAGTGCTATCTCAGTTTCGCCTTGAACATAAAAACGATATAAAAGCTTTAAGAAAGTCAGGTCCCAAGAACGTAAGGAAAAAGCCAGGGAATGCTGCCTGATGGATGGCAACCGCTCTTGGCATTTCGCTTAACTTCAAAGGGCGGATAGTAAGCCTCCTTGAATCTATCATCTCAATACCATTTCTAATTTCGATGCGAGAACATCAAAGAGGCGCTTGCCGTATTTTTGATAGAAGGTGATCAATTTTTTCAATTGTCAGGAGGAAAGATTTTACTATTCTCCCCTTACTTTTGGGCGACAATAGAAGCGACAAAGCAATACTCAGCACTGGGTGGGCAGAATCTATCTTCAAAATTCTTGATTAACCTGCATACTTTCGGCAAAGGGATAAAGAACTGACTGAACCGGCCAGAATACTTGACATCCACATCTCTGAATCTTTGTCGAAATTCCTGCTCCGCCCATCCATCGAAAAGCAGAAAACCGGCCCAGCGGGTTCGCTTGATAATTTTTCTATAAAATCCATCAATTAGCCCCCCCTTCCATTTTCGACGGCAATAACCACACCGCCATCTTTTATAATGCAATGAAGCCAGTCGAGCCAGTTTCTGTAAACAGCCTTATCGGAAATATGATACAAAACGCTTTTCAAAAAGACAGCGTCATAGTCTCCTTGAATGGATAGAGTCTTATCAGGCGAACAGATACGAAAATCTGTCATCCCTTCCAGCCCATAATGCCGAGCCGTCGATTCTGCCTTAATCCGTGATGAATCAGCAATATCATAACCAACAATATTCCACCCATAATAGGCCGCCATATAGCAGGACATCATCCCACTATTATATCCAATCTCCAGAACTCTTGCATCTGAGGGAAGCATGGCTGCGGCGCGGTCAAGAGCGCTTGACACCGCTGGCGCCCATATCGGCATTCTCCATTCAACGGCTTCATTTAAGGATGGGCCTTTCATTCATAAACTTCCAAAAATTTTTTGGCCAACACAGCATAATCGTGATAAATTTTAACATAATCATGCCCTTTCTGTCCTATTACATCCCGTTTTTCCTGTGACATTTTAAATAGATGAATAACCGCATCTGCAATCGCCTTTGGATCTTCAGGCGCTACGGATATTCCACATCCGCTTTCCGCTACCAAGTCATTTCCCGCATCAATAGCATGAATAACAGGCTTTGCAGCCATCATGTAATCCATCAACTTATTGGGACTTACACCAAAACGAAATAAAGGCTGGTGTTTCAATCCGATATAAAGTGCATCCATAGCAGCAAGGAGGGTTGGGATAGATGTTTTGGGAACAGAAGGCAAGAAACTGATATTCTTTAGGTTTTTATTTTTGGCAAGCGATTGTAAAGGCTCTTTTTCAGGGCCTTGTCCAACTAACAAAAAATGGATTTTGTCTTCTTCTTTTTCCATTTCAGCGGCTTTGACAAAATATTGCAAGGCATTTGCTATGCCGTGTGCACCTGCATACCCAACGATAAATTTACTATTGCGTTTAAGTTTTTCTAAAAGCTTTGCATGTTCTTCCGGCAGCGAGTTTGATAACTGCCAACCGGAAACATCGATCCCATTGGGAATATAAACAAATTTTTCTGGAGACATGCCATGATAAATCATGTGCCCTTTGGCTTCAGGGAGCAGCGAAACCACCCTATGTGCATTCTTGTATGCATAGTTTTCAGCCCATTGGATCACCATGATAAACGGATGCCATTTAGAAAAACCTCCTAACTCCATTGGTGACAGAGGCCATAGATCGTGTACTTCAAAAATGAGCTTAGCGCCATACTTTCTTGCTATTTTGTTGGCACCAAAAATTGTCAATGGATAGGTGGAAGAATCAAGTACAACATCAGGTTTTTCTATTGGGAGAGACATTGTTAACAACTGCCCGGCAAAGGAAAACATATTTGTTACACGCTTTAAACCATTACCATGATACCCGGGCGTTTTAAGCCAAACATATTGAATCCCATCAATGGCTTCAATAGTGATCGGCTCCAGGCATTTTGGCTGAAAGAATCGGACATGAGAAAAGCTTGCAGCAACAATGGTGACACTATGTCCAGCTTTTGTCCACTCCAAGGCAAAATAATAAGGACGATACTCCATGCCATGATAAGGAGAGCCCGCGTAATGATTGATAAGTAGAATATTCATCACAACTCATTCATATGTAATCATTTAGCGATTTCATTTTTTTACCACTGCATAATTAGTGTCTGTCCGAAAATTAGGCAAAACTGTCATT
>JAGLZA010000163.1 GCA_023131835.1 Caldifarciminota bacterium | reverse complement strand
CCCTTATTCGTCCATAGAACCAGTATACAAAAAGTGCGCTGATAATAAGGATGGAAATAAGCAGCACAGCATCCTTACCTATTTCAAACAATAAAAACCCAAAGCCGAGTATTCCAATAATCTGTATCCATGGATACAGAGGTGCGCGGAAAGAGGGCTGATAGTTCTGCAAGCGACTCTCCCTTAAGATGATAATGGACAAACACGAAAACAAATAAGTTAGTATGAGAACACTGGAAGCTGCTTTTACGAGAATATCCAGCCTCAGGAACAGAGAGATAATCATAAATACGCCAGTAATCAGTATTGCAATGTGTGGCGTTTTGAACCTTTCATTAACATTACTTAAAAAACCAGGTAATAAACCATCTCTGCCCAGTGCAAGAGGATATCTGGATGCAGACATAATTCCGGCGTTGGCTGTTGAAACAAATGCTAAAATAGCCGCAATACCCAATAGAATTCTACCCCCATCTCCCATAAAGGCAGCAGCACCATCCGAAATAGGAGTAAGAGAATGGTCAAGTTCTGCTGCACCAAGTACACCTGTTGTCACAAAGACAACCAAAATGTAGAAAATTGTTACTACGAGGAGGGCAAAAATCATCCCCAGGGGTATGGTCCGCCCAGGATCTTTTACTTCTTCGGCAACAGCAGCGACCTTCAGTAGACCACCATAAGAAACGAAGATAAAACCAGCAGTAGAAAAGATTGCACCAAGGCCATTTGGAGCAAAGGGCTCGAAATTTTTAATATTAACAACCGGAAGACCACGAACTACATAAAGAAGCATAAGAACAAATAATCCTGCTACCAGAGTAACCTGAACCCTGCCTGCCTCTTTGATACCGATGAGATTAATAATGATAAAAAATAGACATAACGATACAGCAATCAAGTGTATATCGACATTGACAACAAGGGCTGAAAAAGCAGCCATACCAATTAATGCAAATGCACTCTTCAAAGATAGAGAGAACCAGGTTATCAATCCCTCAACAGTGCCCAGAATAGGGCCCATACTTCGTGAAACATGGAAGTAAGTCCCACCGGCTTTGGGCAGTGCTGTTACAAGTTCTGCTTTATTTAACACACCAATCGCTGCAAGAAGACCCGCTAAAAGATAGGAAACAACAACTGCAGGACCAGCCCTTGCATGAGCAAGCCCAGGGAGGATGAAGATTCCCGAACTAATCATCGCCCCTGAGGCAATGCAAAATACATCAAGCAATCTGAGTTCTCTTTTTAATTCTCTCATCTCTATTTACTCCTTAATTATGTCCATTATAATGAAACTCTTCGTTAAATCAAGTATTTTTTGTAAAATTATCCCCTCCTCCACTCAGCCATTTTTTTTGACACAGATTTCCACAGATATTAACTGATGAAAATAAAACAAAAAAATCTGTCTTAATAAGCGAGAATCAGTGTCAAAAGAAAGTTTGGGCTCTGGGTGGGACTTTCGACTGATGACTCTTGACTCACGACTCTATCTAAATTAGTGGAAATCAGTGTCTAAAAAACGGATGCGGGGAAAGGGGAATTAAAAGATCTATCTCAAACTGTGTCAATCCGTGGCTAACAAGGGGGAAAAATCGCAAAGCAAGCTCGACTACTCCAAACTTTTATCGATATCCAACATTATTTTGCAATTCTCTGGTAGTTCTTTTTTTTCCTGAAAATACTTAAAAGCCCTCAACCATCTGGGATCCTCAGGGCATTTGTTTACAAAATTAAGAAAGTCAAGCAGTTTAGAAAAAGTCTCCTTGCTTAGCTGATGTTCAATATTACAGGCATCTCGCTCTGCGACCTCATGAGAAACACCAAGGATCTCGGTTAAAAACTTGAATAGACTTTTATGCCTTTTATAGACCGCTTCTGCTCTTTTTTTACCACTTTCGGTAAGATACACATACCCATATCTCTCATGTTCTACAAACCCCTTTTCCTCAAGACTCTCAATTGCTCCCACAACAGAGGCAGCCCTGACCCCAAGTTTATCTCCAATGTCCTTTACCCTGACAACATCTCTCTCTTTTTTTAACAGTAATATCGCCTCTAAATAATCCTCGAGGCTCTGCGTTAACTTCATCCTACCTCCTTTTTGGTTCTACGAATTCTGTTAGGCTAACCTAATTTTATATAAAAAACCAAATTTGACAAGGGGATAAGACCCTTCCCCCCCTTTTTTGACACAGATTTGCACTGATTGAACTGATTTAAAGAACCTAACCCCACACCTGAAGATTTAACCGCAGATGGACGCAGATGAACACAGATATTCACCCCCCCCTCAGATACGAAAGTTTTATTGTAATCGTAGGGGCGAACTGCGTTCGCCCTTTTGTAGGAGCGACTTCCCAGTCGCGATTTTCGCGGTTTTTGAAACCGCTCCTACAATGTAGGGGTCAGGTTAACTGACCCATAAAGGGCGAGGGAACCTCGCCCCTACAAAAAAATCTCTGTGCTTACGCTCGGTGGTAGACAGATATATTTAAGGTTGGTGGGTTAGTGTGTTGGTCGGTTAGTCGGTTCATCCCAGACCTCCACCAAAAATAAGAAAAGCGAGGATGTCATACTGTGCAACCACCGAGCTTTACGGGGCAAGCCTACATTCTCAAAAACCGTGCAGGAACCGTGGCTAAAAACGGGGGGATGGGAGTCCCAATTTAACTATTTTCCCATTCAACTATTTAACTAATCCCCTTTGCGAAAAAAAGGGGGAACATGCCGTGCTTGACAATAAAGAAGAGTTGATTATTATTTAACCTATGTGGAGTTCAAATAAACTAACAAGAGCCTTCCTTGACTTCTTTAAAGAGAAGGGGCATAGGATAATAGAATCGTCCTCACTCATACCAGAGGATGACAAGACCCTGCTTTTTACATCAGCAGGTATGGTTCCGTTTAAGCCCTTCTGGGCAGGAGAAATTCCGCTTGAGCATAAGAGAGCTACATCCATCCAGAAATGTCTTCGCTTATCTGATTTAGATGAGGTGGGAAAGACCTGCTGGCATGATACATTCTTTGAGATGCTCGGAAATTTCTCCTTTGGAGATTATTTCAAGGAAGAGGCGATAAAGTGGGCATGGGAATTCCTGATCAATGTCCTTGGGATAAATCAGGATAAATTATATATCTCTGTCTATCCCGAAGATGCGGATAGTTTTAAGATATGGAAGGAACTAATAGGTATTCCTGAAAACAGAATAATCAAACATCCCGATAATTTCTGGGCACCTGCAGGCGGGAAAGGAGCCTGTGGCCCTGACACAGAAATATTCTATGACCTCGGGGAGAAATTCGGTGATTGTGAATTCGATGGAGAATGTGATAGATATATTGAGTTTTGGAATTTAGTATTTCCACAATTTGACCAGAGGGAAGAGGGCAAGGTCCCCCTGAAAAATCGAGGAGTAGACACTGGAATGGGGCTGGAACGTCTCACAATGATAATGCAGGAGAAACCATCCATTTTCGAAACAGACCTTTTTTATCCTCTTATCAGAGAAACCGAAAAAATATCAGGCAAAAGATATACCTCTTCCAACCAGATATTCAATATAATTGCTGACCATACAAGATCTCTTGTCTTCGCTATAGCCGATGGTGTATATCCATCTAATGAAGGCAGGGGATATGTCCTCCGCAGACTACTACGCAAAGCACACACAAGAGCAAGAGAAATAGGAATAGAAGAACCATTTATTCATAACCTTGTTCCCATTGTATCGTCTATAATGGGAGAACGGTATCCTTATCTAAAGGAGAAGTTAGAGCAAATATCATTGATAATAAAATCTGAAGAAGAACATTTCTTAAAGACATTAAATGAAGGTATCTCCATATTGAATCAGGTAATAGAAACGACTATTAAGGAGCAGAGGGAAACTATTTCAGGAAAGGATGCTTTTAAATTATACGATACCTATGGTTTCCCCCTCTCCTTAACAGAAGAGATAGCAAAGGAAAAGAAACTTGCTATAGACAGGGATGGTTTCGACAAAGAGATGAGAAAGCAAAAGGAGAGGGCAAGGAGTCAAAAGAAATTTGAGGCTATAAAGAGAGAGAAATGGAAGATCATCACCGAGGAGGAATCCACATTTGTTGGATATACAGAAGAAGAAACAAAGACTAAAGTAATAGCCTATAGAATAGTAGATGATCAATACGAAATCATCCTGAAAAAAACTCCATTCTATGCTGAACAGGGTGGACAGGTTGGGGATACAGGAGAGCTTCTCGGTAATGATTGGAAAATGCAAGTTGAGGATACCATTCCTTCTCCTCTGGGAAATATACACAAAGGAAAGATAGAAGGAAAAGTCAAACCAACATCCGTGCATGCAATCATCGACAAAGAGAGACATCTCTCGATAAAAAGAAATCATACCACCACTCATATCCTCCAGAGGGTACTACGGGATACACTCGGAGAATGGGTCAGGCAAGAGGGTTCCCTTGTGGCTCCTGACCACTTCCGCTTTGACTTCACACACCCCAAACCCCTTGAAGTAGAAGAGATTGAACGAATAGAACAGGAAGTAAACAGGGTAATAACTACAGAACTTCCTGTAATCACGGAAATACTACCTTATGAAGAGGCTTTGGAAAAAGGAGCAATCGCCCTATTTGAAGAGCAGTACGGAAAGGATGTTCGGATGGTATCCATCGATGATTTTTCAAGGGAATTATGCGGAGGAATTCACCTTGATAATACCGTTAAAGCAGGATTATTCAAGATTACCTCTGAGACGGGCGTAGCGTCGGGAGTAAGAAGGATTGAAGCAGTAACAGGATGGTATGCCTATAAATGGGCTCGGAGGATAGAACAATTACTTCAACAACTGGAATTTCTCCTTGAAGTCGACCGTGATAGCCTTCCCATTAGATTAGAAAAGACATTAGAACTAATAAAGGAACAGAAGAGAGAGATAGATAGACTGGAAAGTAGAATAACTGAGATTGAAATTGAGAGACTAATAAAAAACACAATAAATATCAACGGATATAGATGTATAGCGGATGTAATTGAGGGTTCTAAAGGAGCATTAAGGAAATTAGCGGATGAACTTCGTGATAGATTGAAAGAGGGCGCAGGACTCCTCTCAACAAAGATTAATTCTTCAGTATTTGTTGTTACATTTGTAGGAGATGGGCTCATCAATCGTTTAAATGCAGGAAACCTTGCCCGCGAAGCATCCCGGATCGTAGGAGGTAGTGGTGGAGGAAGAGCCGACAAAGGAGAAGGGGGAGGGAATAAAATCGAAAAGATGCAAGAAATGGTCAAAGAATTCCCTGGAATAATAAGAAAACATCTAAAGGGGTAAAGATGAATATATATCAGGATATCCTTGAAAAGAAGAGAAAAAATGAACTGGCTATAGCGGCCCTTCTCGATCCGGATTCAAAAGCGATAAAAGAAATAAAGGATACAATCAAAATTCTCGAAAGTAGCAAAGTTGACTATATTTTTGTTGGTGGAAGCACCAGCTGGAAAAATGATTTTGGAGACTTTATCCGGGAAGTAGCCCATCATTCATCTCTACCAGTGATTATATTTCCGGGTTCAGCATCTCAGATATCCGGGTATGCAGATGCTATCCTATTTCTATCTCTGGTAAGTGGTCAAAACCCACAATTCCTCATTGGGGAACATATAAGAGCAGCATCAATCCTGAAAGGGATGGACATTGAGGTTATACCCACCGGCTACCTATTGATTGATGGTGGAAATATGACTACTGTTGAATTCATCAGCGGGACAAAACCTATACCACAAAATAAACCGGAGATTGCATGGAGCATTGCTTATGCATCCGAACTCCTTGGAATGAAACTTATCTATCTTGAATGCGGTAGCGGGGCAAAGAGGTCAGTCAATAATGCTCTCATCAAATCAGTTCGGAATTATATAAATATTCCTCTAATCGTCGGTGGAGGTATCAGAAGCAGAGAGGAAATCGAGGAAAAACACAAGGCAGGAGCTGATATTGTCGTTGTGGGCAATGCCTTAGAGGATGACCCAGAATTCCTCACCCGTTAAGCAAAAACCCATTCTTCGTCGTCAATCTATAAAGGTCGGACTTAGAATCTTTATCGGCCTCTCTATACTTACAGTAACAATAATTTTAACATTAACGGCTACTAAAGAAACAGGAAAGGTTCTCCTTGATATAAATCCAGTCTACCTACCTGGTATTCTTGGACTCCTTGCACTCTATATGGTCCTGGAGGCAACCCGTGTGCGGCTTATCGCACATGCTATAACAGGAAAATGGATACCTATGGGCTTATCTATACAGGTTCTCTTCTGCGGAGCTTTCTTATCTGCTGTTACTCCCTTCCAGGCAGGGGGGTTTCCCATTCAGATTTATATACTAAATAAGGCAGGGCTAAAATGGGGAGAAGCATTGCTTACATTGCTTCTTCGTGCACTCTTCTATCTACTGGGGGTTATCCTGTTATTCCCCTTATTACTTCCCTACTTCCAGGCTTCCTTCAAGGGAGGTTCAATGCAAATACTATCAAAATATCCAATATTTGCGTATATCTTCCTCTTGGGATTGTTAGTTTTAATCCTCTTCTATCCTAAACCATTGAAAAAAATTGTCTATTCTCTAACCTTCAGAAAAGGAAAAAGAACTAAACTCACCCGAGTCGTATTTGGGATTTTCCGTGAGATCCACAGGATGAGGATGGGGTTTTTTAATTTTGTCAAGAAACGGCGATTATATTCGATAATTATTCTTATGCTTACCATCATAGTCTATATTCCAAATTATTCCATCGCACCCCTCATTCTACATGCACTCTCAATTAAAACACCATACTTTGATACTATATTACGACAGATATTTCTTCTATTTGCTGCCTTCTTCTTTCCAACCCCGGGAGCCGCAGGGATAATAGAAGGTGGCTTCACAGCCCTTTTCTATTCCTCTGTTCCCAAACACCTGGTAGGTGTATTTACCATACTCTGGCGATTCTTTACCTACCATCTTGTGGTGATAATCGGAGGGTTTCTAACCCTTAAAATCCTCCATCTGGAGGAAATCATTTCCTCTAAAATGGATTCCACTTCTACATAGTTTTTTTTAAGGGGTCAAGGAGTCGAGGGTCCAAGGGTGTAAAGAAAAAGGTTGGTGTGTTTGTGTGTTGGTCGGTTAGTGAGTTGGTCTGTAGGGGCGTTCAATTGAACGCCCCTACGAATTGGCCACTACTCCGTTTGCGGTCTTCGCGTCCTTTGCGAGAAAAGATGGGGGGATAGTAGGTTCTCCCTCTCGAATTACAAATTCAAAGGGGTAGTGATGGGCTTTGCGTCTTTGCGCCCTTTACGAGAAAAAAGGGGAGGTAGGAAATTTTCTAAAACACTTGACATTTCCTTCTTCCCCTTTATTGTAAATATACAGATAGAAATTAAAGCAGGAGGTATTATGAAAAGGGTATTCGGATTGTTAGTATTGTTCATTCTTGTCCTTATTAACTGCGCTTCCGGTGGACTGCCAAGGTATATATCGGGGAAAGCAACCGCTACTTCTCGTGACCTTCAACTATCCATAGATAAAGCAAAGCAGGACGCAAGACTGGATGTCGCAGAACAGCTGGAATCTCATATTCAGGGACTGATAAAGAAGTTTGATGAAGAAGTAGGAAGAACAGAGGATTCTGAACTTCTTCAGCAATATACAAAGGTCAGCAAGAATGTAGTTGATCAGACCCTACTTGGATCCAGAGTAAAGAAGAGTGATGTGAAAAAAGAAGGCGAGATGTATAGGGCTTATGTCACAATAGAAGCCCCCCTTGGAGAAGCAAGGACAAAACTCCTCCAGATGTTGAGAGAGAACCATCATCTCTACAATCGCTTCCGAAATGCTCAATCGTTCAAGGAACTCGAAGAGGAAGTGGAAAAACTAAAGGAATATAAAGAGGAACAGGAAAAAGCATTTAAGGAAACGGAATGAGGTAAAGACACGGTACACCGTGACCTTACCTGTTTCGCATTTCACGTAGGGGCGTGATTTATCACGCCCTTCCTTTCGGGTTCGATAAATCGAACCCCTACATAAAATGATACGAGGCATTGCCTCGTCTCTACAATTGCTAATTTTTCCTTCCTGATTGGATTAAGATTGCTGATTGCATATCTTTTGCTCATACATCAATTTATCCGCCTCTTTAATCAGCTCTTTAATTGAACAGGGGGATTCGGGATCGTAATGCGCTATGCCTACACTCATCGCTAACTTATAGGGACGGTCTTTTTCTACGTTATGGGCATTTAGGTTTTTTTGCATACGAGTGTAGAGTTTTTCACCAATTTCCTTATGAGCATCTATAGCAAGAGCCACGAATTCATCTCCACCAAAACGTGCGATAACATCCGAGCCGCGAAAAGTCTTTCTGATTATCTGGGCAATATCGACCAATGCCTGGTCTCCTTTTGGATGGCCAAAGTTATCATTGATATATTTGAGTCTGTCTAAATCGATGAAGAATAAAATCATATTCTTCTTCGTGAAATTGGCAACCTTTATAAGTTGATCAGCAAGGGTATAGAATCCCCGTCGGTTGTACAGACCTGTAAGTTCATCTACAAGTGTCATTTCCTGGAGTTTTTCTTCCTTTCGAGCATGCTTGAAAGGCTCTGTAATATCCCTCAAGGTCACCATATAGAAAGTCAAACCGTGTATCTCTGTTTCCACCACGAGCATTTCTACAATGGCTTTTTCTCCGTCTCCACGGATAATCTCAATCGTTCTTGCTTCACCTGCCACCACAGGAAAATCGAACAATTCACCTATAAGTTCCTCTGCTTTACGGTCAAATATCAATTCTGCAGCCGCATTGGCAAAATGTATGACTCTATTACTATCCACAATGAGAATTCCATCAGAGCTCCTCTGTATGAGAGCATTGAGACGTGTTTCGCTTTCTCTTAATTCCGAATATATCCTTTTCAACTCTACTCTCAGTCGGTGCCGTTCTATTGCATAGCGTATAGCACGCACCATTAGCCTGGTATTGACTTCTCCCTTAACGAGATAATCCTGCGCACCCTTCCGCAAAACCTTAATAGAAAGTTCCTCATCTCCAAAACCAGTAAACACCACTATGGGTAGATCCGGAAACTTATTATGTAGTCTTAAAAAGGTCTCAACTCCCTGACAATCCGGCAATGTGAGATCCAGCAGAATCACATCTTTGTTTTTTTCGGCAAGTATTTTCATCCCGGTAGTAAGCCTGTTAGCCTTTTCTACATCGAAGGGGAAGTCTGCCCCCTCCAACATTCCCTTAATCGCTCGGACATCAATAGGGTTGTCTTCTATCAGCAGGACCTTAATTGGTTTATCAGCCATATTGATTACCCAGCGAGCAGTTTAGCATTCGCATCAACCTCTTCATAGTCTTATTTAAGCATAATTCACTCAAATGTCAAGAGAATTACTCACTACTCCCCTATTTTTTATAACCACAGGGGACAAGTCGCTTCGCTCCATTGAAAAATGCAGATTGCAAAATGCAAAGTGCAAAATTCCTCTCCACCCAACCATTAATTTGCAGATTTCGGAGTAGCAGAGCTTGCTCTGCGTTTCTCGGGAGCGCGAAACTTGTAGTGGCAATTCACGAATCGCCACTACCCTAAAAAGGGACGAGGGTTCCTCGTCCAAACGCATAACGCAACCAACACTATGGATGCAATTCAATGCAATAAACACAAAAGACGCAGAGCCCAACCACTCCCTTTTAATTTTAGGTGTTTTCGAGAACACAGAGAAGACCCTGACAACTCCCTTATTTTTTAACCACAGAGGGCACAGAGAAATTAATGTGTTGGTCTATTGGTCAGTTAGTCGGTTGGTCTGTAGGGGCGTATTGCTATACGCCCATTAGCTCAAAATGTAGGGGCAAGGCATTTTGCCCTCTTTCGAAATTTGTTGGGGTCAGGTTTCCTGACCCTGTAGGGGCGTGATTTATCACGCCCTCCTTTTCGGGTTCGATAAATCGAACCCCTATAAGTATTGCAGGAGCGGTTTCGAAAACTACGATAATCGTGACTGGAAAGTCGCTCTCACATTGTTGGAGAGCCCTTCCGGGCTCGATTTGAGGCTCCAAAGAGGGCGAGGGAACCTCGCCCCTACAAGAAATGAATGTAGGGGTCAGGTTTCCTAACCCAAAGGGTGGTTCTAATTTCTTGTCCTGGAATGAAATTACTTCACCGAGGTCGGGCAAGAAGAGGAATTCGCAATGACATTCTGACCCAGCCTCGGCTGATAGCTACTTGGCTTTTAGCTGTGTTCTGGAATTTCTCTTCATACAACCCTTCTCTTCCACACCCCAAGTTTCATGAACAGGAGTCCGAGGAGGGCACAGAATATTGTACTTCCTGTCATTATCCAGTAAATGGATTCATAGCCCATTCCCTTTTTTATTGAAAGAAGATAAATAAGTGGAACCCGTAGTCCCCAGAGACGAAGTAGAGAAAGACCCATTGTGAATTTCGTCTGTCCTGCTGCGTTGAATATTCCAAATGAGGTCATAAAGATACCTAAAAATGGAAGGGAGAATCCTATTATAAAGAAGTATTTGCTTCCAGCCTCGATAACCTCAGGATTATTAATAAAGATACGAACAAGTGGAACCTTAAAGATAATAAAGGCTATTGCTCC
>JAGLZA010000162.1 GCA_023131835.1 Caldifarciminota bacterium | reverse complement strand
CCAGAAGTCGTTATAGACCTTATAGTCACTACCACCTGGACCTTCATATCTGTATGATACTATAAGCCCACCAGCATCAAACATATTGACAATAGCACCAGGCTGTAGAGAATCATAATTCCCCACATAGGCAGAGTTGAGGTTTCCGGTTATAGGAGCATAGGGAGCAATATAGATCTCACCTGGTGTCTGGTATCCTATACCAGTGAACAGATTTCCGATAACAGGATCAGCCGGGTCACCATAGAGAATTGTCCCTTTTCCGGCGAGTGTTGGATTATCATCGTACATCCCCTGGATACCGAGATATTCTCTTATCCAGTGTCCTTCAGGAACACTCTGCTGACCATAGTTGGGGCAGATACCGAGACCATAACCCTGGTCCTGGTCAGATAACCAGAAACGACCACAATTATCAAGGAGTAACTTGATCCAGGTGGAATCAGAATAATAGAGCGAAACAGAGGGAAATTGTGCGTCATAATAACCAAGGCCATAGTTTGCACCCCGACCTAAGTCCAGACATCCCCAATCTCTCCAGATAATGGTCTTACCTATAGGATCAGTCTCATTCGCATAGAAACAAATAACCGATGAATCAGGTGCGCCGTAGGCATCATAATCCCAGACATCTACAGGATAACTACCCGGAAGCGCAGAAGACAGCGTATAGTCATTATCTACATACAGGAAGTGACCTGGGGTTCCTTGTAAGATTGTGTAGGTATATGTAGGAGTTGTATCAGTGAGATTATGCACATTCCTACCAACAACGTAATAGTCAACTGTATCACTCACATTAACACCCGGGATATCTATCTGCCAAATTCCTTGGGTTGAGTCCCCATCTATTGGAGTACTGAATACTATTGTATCCTCTGGTCCTCCATTTACCGAATAGGTTAAAATCATCTCTACGATGCCGCAACTGTCAGGATCCCAATCCTCTCCATATACATTAACTGTTCTTGCAGTGGTATCATAGGAATAAGGAAGTTCCTCCGCTTCTACGTGGGGCTCGGGAGGAGGTGGAATCCACATTACATAAGCCCTTATTCCAAACTGTAAAGCCTCATCATCACCAGTGTAATAATAGCAGAACCAGGCTCCAGAATCCGCTGCAAAAGCATCTGCATTGAACTGGTAAGAGTGGATATCAATCACAGCAGGCATAGGA
>JAGLZA010000161.1 GCA_023131835.1 Caldifarciminota bacterium | reverse complement strand
GACACAGATAACACAGATAATCACTGATAAAAAATAAATTAAAGAAATCAGTGTCAAAAAAACGGTAGTGGTGGGAGTTCCAATTTAACTATTCGACCATTCAACTATTCAACTATTTCTCAATAGAGCGAAGCGACTGCCTCTGTAGCAAAAAACCTACGGATGGCTACCTTCAGGATATCAGTAT
Organism: Caldifarciminota bacterium; assembly: GCA_023131835.1. Lineage (GTDB taxonomy): Bacteria > Hydrothermota > UBA3072 > UBA3072 > UBA3072 > JAGLZA01. Next base: position 15,721 of record JAGLZA010000161.1, on the reverse strand, counting down.
TCGTATTTTCTCATAGATATCACAACAAGATAAATTAGAATTGAGTAGAAAATAAGAGTAAAGATACCATTCAAGAAGTAGTAATTAGAGCCAGCATAAATATACATTAGAATCATCGGTAACAAGTAAATGGTGGATAGGCCGATTATATAAGAGAGAAGGTTATCCTTTAAAAGGTATCTTGCGATGATAACTATAAGAAATACAAGAATCATATTTGAGATAATCATATAGATAGAAGATAACAATTCCTTTTCTTCCATTACTGAAAAGGCAATAATCCCGAGGAGAATCAGGGTGTATTTCATCCAATTTTTTCTCAAGGATTCCTGTATAGAAAAATAGAGTGCGGCGATAAGGGGAAACATAAAAAATGTAGACATCAGAGCACCCGAAGAAACCGAAATAAAAGGAATATAGGTATCAAAGGAGGAATAACTCAAGAATGGGACATTATTAACAGGTATCTTTGCATAAAGGATTATAGCCTTTGTAACAGATAGGAATAGCAAGATTGCCAATCCTCCAAATAAACCAGAAGTAAATCCATCCCAGATGTGTCCTTTTGATAGTATGAAACCCTTTGATTTTGTTTTTTTCGAAAAAAAGTTAAGGCATATGTAATTCAATATGCAAACTCCTACAAATATCATAATCAGACCAATAATGTACTGGGTGGTTAAGGTTCCGATAAAGTTTTGTAAAGGAGTTGAGGTTTGGTAGTCTATAAATTCAAGATGAAAACTGTTCAAAATACCAATAAGACTAACAAAAGCAACAAGCCCTGCAATAACAAGAGGTCTTCTAAAATCAGAGGAGCGATTCCTTAAGAGTTTTACAAAAGAAATTACTACAAGAACAGCCGCTATAGTCACCAGAATACCGAAAAGAAATACCTTTACCGAATCTAATGCGGTTCTCTTCTGATAATCCCTTTCCCAATCTTCGGGTATCCTGTAATAATACTTAAAATCACCAGGTTCATCACCATGGACTTTCAATTCAATCCTCTTCGAAAGATTGCCTAATTTTTCATTTGTCTCAAATTGGAAAATATAGTCTGTCCTGTTTTCCTTTTCTTCTTTATCTTTCTTCAATATTTCTATTTCACTCTCTTTGATTCCCTTTTTCTCTAAATAGGAAAGTGCTATCTTTAGAGCATCTTCTTCAGAGAGTTTTCTGCCTTCGCTCTCTTCCGGAAGGATATGCGTATAAGAGTATATCTCTCCGGTGGCGGGGTTCAATTTTACCAGAAACTCTTCTTTTTCAAGCGGTATAAAGAACCTTGTCTCCCACAGTACAGAAGGTTTTGAATCTAGATATTTTCTTAATCCCTTTATACCTTCATTCCGAAATACATAGTTTACCTCTTCGTCAGACTCTTTGACCCACAGGTAGGTAACATTCCTGAATTTCTTTTCATCGATATCCTTTTCTTTGATATACGAGCCAGAGATAACCTCTGCTTCTGCCTTTGTACTTCCTATGTCTTCCAGAGGCTTCATTTTGAAAAGGGAGGCGATCCCAATTAATAGAATCAAGGAACCTATAATTATGAGAGAACTTATACCCTTTGAGAAAGGTTTATAAGTGGGTTTCACAATCTCTTCTCTTTTTTTCTCCAATTTCACTTCCTTATATTGATAATGTAGATTGTAGAGTTCCTCATCCTTTACTTTTTTCTTCCTGATAAGTAAAAGAAGCACAGGGATAAGGAATAGTCCTGTACTTAATAGTCCTGCAATAAAGAATGAGGGTTTTCCTGAGCGAAATAGAAACAAACCGAAGAAAAAAGCATCCACTGCAAAGTGCCAGGTGATAGTCGATAAAATCCCGAATCTTATCATCAGTAAAGCAGCAAAGATTGCTATTATTCCAACCTCTATTCCCCTCGCAAAGAAGGGTTGTTGTGGATAAGATGAGTGCAAAAATCCAAAGAGAAATGAAGATGCTATGACTGCAAAGATTACGCTTTTTGAAAACTTTCTCAAGAAAGGAATCGCAAACAATCTAAAGATGAACTCCTCTAAGAATGCCGGAGAAAATGCGAAAAGGGCAAAAAGCCAGGGGAATGTTGTATTTATTGCATCCGTATAGGCGAGTTCGGTAGGAGTCCAGAAGCCGAGCTTCTTTCCAAGTAAATAAAATAGGGTTACAAAGCCTATGTGGATGATAGCAAATAGATATCCTGTTATAACACTGTACGTTGCTTCTTTTGTCTTAAATCCATCCAGGCTAAAAAGCTTTGGTAAGAAGACCTTATCCTTTAGCCATTTCCTGTATAATACCTCACCTGCAGCGCAGGATGTAAATATGAGTAACCCAATCAATAAAGAATTCATAAATGCTTCTAATAAATAACCCATGAAAAAGTGAGGATAAGATTCAGTGGTTTCGTAAAAGTTAACTATGCTTAAGGGAAAAGCATTAACCCTTGCAAGGAATACAATAACAAGAACAAAAATCCCTATATAGGCAGGGACTTTCAAGTAAATATTCTTTTTCGTCAGGAAAACAAAGAAATAAAACACTGAAAAAATCATCAATATAATAGCAAAGACATTAGCAATTTGTTGTGTGAGTTCGTTATAGGACCTTTCCTTGTCGAACTTCATATCCCATTTTTCAGGAACCTTTACCCATTCATCGTAATAGCCAATTTTATCACCCTGAATCTTGACATTCAGTCTGTATTTAGCATCCTTAATATTCCATCCCTTTTTCTCCCACATAAAATTATGGTCGACCCTGACAAGGTTCCCTTCCTTATCTTTTATATTCTCTGAACCTTCTTCTATAATCAAAAAGTCAACCGGATTTATTCTGTTCTTCGTAAGGAAAGTGACTGCTATAACCCTTGCACTATCCAGGGTTATTTTTTCTCCTGGTTCCTCTTCAATTATTGTCCTTTTATAACCCTTTATATCTCCATCGGAGGGATCAAGGTATACACTGAATTCTTTCTTTTCTAAAGGTTTAAACCACCTGACCTTCCAGAACCAGATCTTTACACCTGTTTTATAGATAGAATCAAGGTACACTGAATTAAATTCTCTATCAAAGAAATTCTTTGCCTTTGAATCCTCATCCATTATTATTCCATTTGTGTATCCATCTGTGTTCTCGTCTAATGAGGAAATAAATTCATCGGCAATCTCTACTGCCTTATCTTTTTCAATGTTAATATCAAGAGATGCCTCAGGAAAAGCCACTTTAAAATACTTGATGGAAACGAAGATTGAAAGACCTGCAATTATAGAAAGAAACAAGACCCATCTATTGTTACTTTTCATATTTTGCCTCCCTTTTTCTGATAAATTGTATCAGATATTAATCCTTATGTCAAGGGAAAATATAGCACACTACCACCCTTATTTCACCACAAAGGCAAAAAGGGAATTAGTTAAATAGTTAAATAGGTAAAACCGAAAAAATTGAGGATAGGAGGCCTCCCCCACAAAAAACAAAAGGGCAGGTGCAAGACCTGCCCCTGCAATAATTATATGAGTGAATATCCATCAATACGAAAAAAACGCTTACTTACAGAGGTTTAGAAGTTGAAAACTCCCTTAGTCTACTGGAGGTACTCTTACATTCCAACAATTATTGCCGCAAGGGAATCCAGAACACGATAACTGCATTTCAATGTCGTTACCGGAGTTATCAAACTCCAGACAGGTCAATTCAGTCTCTATTATCTTCATAAAAAAGCCTCCTTTTTACCTCTTAAAGGTAGTTTTTTACTCAATTTTCGCGCTTTTTCTTCCAAGACAGTATCTAACCATTTTATAGAATAATTACATACCGCGTGTCTTAGCTCTTCTATGTCTTTACATTCCTTTCGCACTGATGGACATCCACCCATACACGTTGGTAAGAATTTACACGACTTACAAGGTTCAACCTCGAATGAAGGCTTAACGAGCCACTCAACAAGCTTTTCGTTCGGGTAGAACCTACCCTCTTTTATAACTCCTACTGCATCTTCAGGGTCGAGTCGTGCTGCACATTTATATACAAGGCTATTGGGTCCTATTGAATAGGTATTTAGAAGTTGAGCACCACAATAATGACTTTTAACTGAGATACCCCTTGATTCTGACTTATCCTTATCTTTCTTAGATTTGTTTTTTACCATCTTAAAGAGTTCAAAGAATTCACCAGAAGTGAATCCTGTATCACCCGGCAGCCATTCATTACATGTACCTGTATAGCTTCTTAATACTCCGACACTCAATTCGGTATTCTCGCCATAAAGCCAATCTTCTTCTAATAAATCTTGTATAGCATCCATATTTTCGCGGTCAGAATTTATCCTTATGTCTACTGTATTAAAATATCTTTTGGCAATGATTATGGATTCTTTGATTCGTTTGAAAGTCGGTTCCCCATTTTTGAGCATCCTTCTTTTATTGTGGACCTCCTCGGGCCCATCAAGGGTGATCTGGATGTCGTTAATACCCAATCTTACCAGTTCTTTCGCAGTAGCCTCATCTAAAAGATAACCATTGGTTACAATATCCGAATAATATTCACTCTTAGAATTTAGACAAATCTTTATAAATTCCTCGCTTAAATCTCTTATAATATCAAATCTAAGAAGGGGCTCACCACCATACCACCGTATAAAAACACCTTGGGGATTTATCTCTTTTATCTGTATTTCTGTGAATTTCAAGGTATTCTTACAATCCTCTTTACTCATATACTCGTTGACTTCCTTCTCAAAGCAGTAAATACAACGGAGGTTGCATGCACGACTCGGCAGCAAAGTGAGACTTAAATTTCTTAAAGAAGCGACTCCTTTAAGATGACGTAATCGAATAAAATCCAATTCATTTATAGATTCCTTAACAAGAAATCCTGATTTAACCATTATTGGGAAGATATCCTGTTTTCTATTTCTTAATTCCTGATTATTGGGAGCCCGAAGCAAGGTTGATACATACTCCTTATCTGTGTCAGATATCTCTGCGAGAGCTCCTGTAAATGTGTTGTATAGAAGTTGTATGAAACCATCTTTACTTTTGTACAGATAATTATAATTCGATGGTTTATATACCTCTTTTTTTGTATTCAACTTAAGTGCATCCATAATTTTCCTCCTTAAAGCCTTGTAAGTACAGGTAAAACCTTGGGCAAATTCATTAAACATACAAATAGGCCAGGACCTAATCCACACATCCTATAATACAAAATCTGTGCCAGGATAATAAGTCTTTTGTTTTCAAGGTATTCAGGAACAATACGAGTAAAAACCTAAACGGTAAAGTGTTTCATTTTGAAACGCCTACAGGGGAATTAGTAAGGTCTTGTTATTACTACTTTTTGAGGCTAATCAATGTTTCATTTTGAAACACAAAATAGCCAGTTCGGACTGGTAGCCTTGTATGGCAATAATTATTTCTTTATGCCATATTCTTTAATATATCTCCACAACGTTGCTCTTCCAATGTCTAACTGTTCTGCTGTCTTTGTTAGATTCCAGTCATTTATCTTTAATGCTTCAATTATTGCAGTTTTCTTTAATTCTTTTAGTGGGATAACTTCTCTCATGGCTATTCTTTCGAATCCCAAATCCTGAACGGTAATCAACCTTTCTTTTGTTAGTACGACTGCCCTTTCTATGATATTCTGCAATTCACGAACATTGCCCGGCCAGTGATAATCTTTTAATTTCTGTTTTGCCTCCGGGGAAAAACCTTTAATATCTTTATTTATCTCCTTCCTATATCTTTCAAGAAAGAATTGAGCGAGTACCGAGATATCCCTTAATCGTTTCCTTAAAGGAGGAACATCAATTCCAAAGACATTAATACGATAGAACAGGTCTTTTCTGAATCTGCCTTCTTCGACTTCGGTCTCCAGGACCTTATTTGTGGCAAAAAGAAATCGAACGTCGATCTTCCTCGTCTTTATTTCCCCGAGCCTGCGGATTTTCTTCTCTTCTATTGCCTCAAGAAGTTTTGCTTGAAATGATAGGCTCGTATTGGTAATTTCATCCAAAAGCACTGTTCCGGATTCACCCTCTTCTAATAGTCCCGTTTTATCGCTTATCGCTCCGGTAAATGATCCTCGCTTATGCCCAAAAAGTTCTGACTCCAAAAGTGTCTCAGGTATTGTTCCACAGTTTATTGTGAGAAATTTTTTGTTTTTCCTTTTACTTTTTAAATGGATAAGACGTGCTAACATCCCTTTGCCAGTGCCTGTTTCACCGAGTATGAGGACAGGAGAATTAGTCTCTGCAACGCTTTCAATTAGTCGGTAGACCTTTTTCATAGATGCAGATTTACCAAGGATATAGCCAGCTCCGATTTCTTCGATCATCTTACTCTTTAATAGAATATTCTCCTTGGTTATTGTGCAGAATGTTAGTGATTTTTCTATTACTGAAGCAAGGATTCTTGATACAGTTAAGAGAAAGTCTTTGTCTTTATGCCCAAATATACCACTGGCAATTCTTGAATCAAGATATATTGCACCAATGATATTGTTAGAGACTGTTAAGGGAATACATAGTAGTGAACGGATTTTATTTAGTATTACACTCTTTTTTGTATTGAAATTTGGATCAGATAGAGCATTATCGGTAAATAAGATATTATTTTTTCCTATTTCTTTAATAGAGGTTCTGGAAAGTTCTCTTGCATCCTTTATTGTGGTACGGTCAATATTTCTTCCTGCAACAAATTTCATTCCCCTTTTGGTCTTTATAAACAACGCACCACGTTCTGCACTGGTCGTCTTGATTATCAAATCAAGTGTATTCTGGATAAAATCCTTATCCCCGAGATTGGTATTTATAAGCTCAGCAAGTCTTGAAAATGTTTTTAGATATTCAACCGAGTTAATCCTTTTTATATAATCCTCGAAAACAATTGGAAATAGTCTTTTCTGAATGGTTTTGATTCGATTGAATTCCCCTCCAGCACCAAGTGATGCAAGGATTTCTTGAGATTCACTCAACTCCCCTGCAATCTCTTTTAGTTTTTCTGATTCAATCCCTCTGTTTATCATCGATTCAATTTCCAATCTCTTGAGGTATGCATAATCATAGATACATCCTATCTCTTTTAATCTTCCTGTTTCCTGGTTTATATCAAGAATGTCAATATCCTTGAAGTTGAATTTATCTATTTTTATAAGGGCACTTGCTAAATTATATTCCTTACCTGAAGGATCTGCCAACTCAATTACCTTTTTTGAGAAATTTAAAGATTTTTTAAAATTGCTGACTTCATAGTAGAATTGCGCCCCTTTTAAAAATGCCTCAATCTTAGTATCTATATCAGGTTTTTTGTCTTTGGTTAATTCCAGCCCTTTATTTAGTGCGGCTTCTGCTTGTTCGGTTTCCTCAAGACTCAAATCAATCATTGCCATTGCAAAGCAATAAAGAATTTCTTCTTTTCTCACCAAATTTTCTTCCGCAAACGATCTTGCCTTATCAAATTCACCCTTTTTATAGAATACCATTGAGAGATTATAATTTGCCATTAGCGCATCAGGTTTAATCTTAAGAGCCTTTTTATAAAGATTGATTGCATTATCAAATCTTCCTGAATTCTCATTTATACTTCCAAGATTTGCTAAAGATGTATATTCTACTGTTTGATTATTAGTCTGTCTTGCCATGATTAATACATCTTCAAATAAATCCTTTGCTTTTGAAAAATCTCCCTGGTAGATGTATAAATACGCCTGGTTGTTTAATGAACTTGCCAGGGCATTAATCAATTTCATTTCTTTAAACCTATTGATTGCCTCCTTTATGTGTATTTGTGCCTGTTTTACAGCACCCTTTTGCTGGTATAAGAAGCTTAAGAGATTTTTTATGTATGCAAACTGTTTTAAAAGATTATTCTCTTTTGTGAATCTTAAATTCTCTTTAGCCTTGTCTATTCCCTTATCAAAATCACCTTTGAGCCACTCATAGAATGCCTGATAGTACATAGTCTCGGCCAACATTTCAGCATCGCTAATATTCTTTGATAACAAAAATGACTGATTAAGAATAACCTTTGCTTCCTCGATTTGAGTTAAACACAATAAAGAATAAACCGCTATTTTTATATAATCCTGGTTTTCTCTATTCTTTGTGAGTGCCATAGCTTCTCTTAAAAATTTTACCGCTTCAGGATATTGTCCTATTGCTGAATAAACACGCCCTAACCCTGAATATATCACAGGGGTCAATTCCTTTCTTTTACATTCCAGTGCCTTATTATAGTATTCAATTGCAATTCTATTGTTGCCTATAATATGATTTATATTTGCAATTTTTATTAAAGTTCCCGGGTATTTTTTGGGAAAATTTTCCTTTTCATATTTTAGCATTATTCCATAATATTCTATTGCTGAATCATAATCATAGATTGTCTCTGCGTCTTTAACTGATGATTTAAAATACCTATATGCCTTCTCTTTATCGCCGACTCTATCACATAATTGACCTAAGATCGGTAGATAATCTTTATCTTTTATTGCAATATCTTCTATAATATTGATAAGACCTTTAAGATATAATTTCTTTTCTTTCTTGTTTAGACTTTTCTCAATCAGTTGGACAAGTGTCTGATTCGTTATGTATACTACCCTTCTATTATTTATAATTTCTTCCTTTAATAAACAAGATTTTTTTAGGTGCTCAATCCCAATATCGTTCCTGGATTTTAAAACCAAATTGAGAACGGTTATTTCCAAGGGATGATAAGCAAGGGATAGAACCTTTAATATCTTTATTTCATCAGCACCAAGTTCTTTAATTCTGGTTTCTAATAATTTTTCTATTTTTGACGGCACAGAAGTTTTACGGAGAAGATCCATTATCTGCCATTTATTAGCCTGGTAAAAGATGATTCCATTTTTATAAAGGGCTTTTAGAATTTCTTCAGTAAACAAAGGATTACCACCACTTTGTTTATGTAACCAATGGGTGAAATCAGTAAGAACAGGAGCCCCATTACCCTTTGCTGGCCCAATTTCAAAAAATGTCTTTTCTAATAACTTTTTTGTTTCATCCAAAGAAAATGGCCTTAGAGAAAGTGTTTCGAAATCCAGTTTATTTACCCTTTCATCCAGTCTAAAAGCGCCTATTAATGAAATATTCGTCTCCTCTATACCATAGCCGATATAGCGAAATAGCCCCATCTCATAACGGGATAGTTCTTCAATATCATCAACCATAATTATGACTTGCCTATCCCGTGCAAAATCGATTAGATCCGCAGTTATCTCTTCATAAATTTGAAACCTGTTTTCTTTATTGGCAAAATCAAACTCTTTGTCACCGATAAAATTTTGCAAGGATTCATAAAATGTGATTTTCCCCCTGGAGATATAATACAATACTGAACAGCCCCGGGTCAAATATTTAAACTTCATTTCCTGTAATAATCTTGTCTTACCTGCCCCGGTATCTCCGTTAATTATAATTGCCTTACCTTTTATGGTTAATAATTTTTCTACAACCTCAGGGATTTCTATGAATCCCGTATTAGGTAATTCAACTTGATATGAAGGTATTTCTGAGGTGACTGAAGTTAAATATTTGCTGAATGTTTGATAGAGTTCAGGGACTGTTGGTCTTATTGCTGGTTCTTTTGATACAAGGCAGGCAATGGTGTTGTTTATCTCTTTGGGTATATCTTTTATTGGTATGTATGACCCGGTAGGCTTTTCACCCGATAAGATTTCGTGGATTATTACACCAAGAGAATAAAGATCACTTCGCTGGTCAATACCGATACCTTTAATGACCTCTGGTGCCACATAGCCAAGGGTACCAGCGAGAGTAGTAGTAGGTGATGGAATACCAGCAAAACCAAAATCAATAAGAATTGCCCTCTTCTCATCCGAATTATATAAGATATGTTCTGGTTTTAAATCACTATGGATAAATCCTTTATTATGGAATGCACCCAGGGCATTGATTACCTGGATAATTACTGAAATAAACTCTTCAGAAAAAGCTTTAAAATATTCATTTATTGGTTTCCCGGGAAAATGTTCCAGTGTAAAATATGCTCTGCTGTCTTTAGTAACGCTGTAATCAAAGACTGTAACAATGTTTGGATGTTTGAATTGAGAAAGAATCTGGTATTCACGAGAGATTAACTCGTTATATATATTGTCTTTTCTACGGGCCATTTTCAAGATGAAGAGGTTTTTGTCCAGATCTTTGACTTTATAGATTATTGCATAATTGCTTTCTTCGATATTTTCAATAATGTTATATTTTTCTATGCTCTCTTTTCTCCCAATCATATATGGAGTTTATATAACTATTTGATTTAGTCAAGAATGATATTGATTCACCCTGCCCCCTTTTATTTCACCACGGAGGACACGAAGAACACAAAGAAGATTTTTGTTTTTGCTTTTCCCTCCACCAACCCACAAGGAAGGAAACACAAAGAAGACAAAGGACACAAAAAATACATCTTAGCTGATAGCTATTCGCTGTAAGCTGTTAGCTGATTATGCCGCGGATTAACGCAGATAAACGCAGAACCCATCACCACCGCCCCTTTATTTTTTTGTATTTCAGGAAAAACGAGAGAGAAAGATATCCCTTGACCCCCATTTAATTGACACAGATAATCACCTTAATAAGGGGGCAAGTAGTCAAAGGGTCTGCGTCCTCTGCGGTTAAAAAATCTGGGGCGGAGGGAACTCCTTATTTCTCCTTTATCTCCTTTGTCAACTCCTCCACTTTTTTAAGCCAACCATTAGCACCTGATTTCTTAAAGATTCCCTTCGCTTCTTTTGCATATTTTTCTGCTTCTCTAATCTCCTTTGTGTTTCTTAGGACTTTTGCAAGTTCATAAGAGGATATGGCAAGTTCAAGTTGCATCTTTTGTTTTTTTGCGAGGGATACTGATTTCTTAAGATAATATATAGCCTTTTTTGGATTTTTTTTTGATAACGCCTTTCCTATGCTCCTTAAGGCAAAAACTTCTTGTCCTTTCGACTCCATTTCTTTTGCAAGAGAATATGCCTTTTTTGCAAATCTAAGCGCGGATTCATTGTTTTCCTGTGCAATATTCAACTCAGAAAAGGCAGCAAATACTTCTGACAAACTTATTCTCTCTCCCATTTCTGTTATGATTTCCTCTGCCCTTTCAAGATTTTTCTTCGCCTCATCAAATTTTTCAATCTCTGTATAGGCTTTACCTATGTTAAGACACGCATTCCCAATTCCTGCCTTATCACCTATTGCCTCTGATGCGGCGAGATCTCTTTTGTAATACTTCAAAGCAGTATCAAGTTCACCTTTAAGATGATAGACAACACCGATGTTGCAAGAAGCCAAGCTAATTCCTCTTTTATCACCTATCTCATCTGATATGGCAAGGCAGATTTTATAATACTTCAAAGCAGTGTCAAGTTCTCCATTATTCTGATAAATTACCCCGGTATTGTTAGAAGCCACACTAATTCCCTTTTTATAACCTGTCTCTTCAGATATAATGAAGTACCTTTTATAATACTTTAAAGCAGTGTCCAGTTCACCTTTAAGATGATAGACAACACCGATGTTGCAAGAAGCCGCACAAATTTCCTTTTTATCTCCTATTTCCTCAGATATTGCAAGATCTCTTTTATAATAATTCAATGCAGTATCAAGTTCTCCTTTATTTTTATGAACAAGTCCGATGTTATTTGAAGATTTACCGATTCCCTTTTTATCATTCAATTCCTCATATATTGCCAGTGCCTTTTGACCATGGTTTAGTGCCTTATCATAGTTGCCTTTGAGTCGAGAAGTAACTCCAAGAATATTTAAACCGTAGGCGTAAATTTTTGCTTCTTTTGTTCGATCTATTTGTGTAAGCGCCTGCTCTATTATCTTTTCTGCTCTTTCGTAATTACTTTTACCATCAGAAAGAAGAAAAGCATAATCTAAAAGAGTGTCTGATAAGACAGGTGATTCAGGGATGTTTTTCAGCATATTTATTGCTTCTGTATAGAAAGAAATAGCTTTATCGTACTCACCTTTTTGAAAGAATATTTGTCCCTTTTTTCTTTTTATTCCTGCCCTTTTTTCTATATTTGTATGAAAATTAAAAGCACTCTCATAGTCTTTTAGAGCATTGTAGTATTCAGACCTTAATTTTCTCACATCACCCCTTTTTTCAAATAGTTCTGCCATTTTTTCATTTTCAGGAAATATATTTTTATGAATCTCTATTGCCTTTGTATAGCATTCTATTGCTACATTGTTTTGATAACGTTTTTTTGCTTCATCCCCTGCCTTTTTATAATAATCATAGGATTTTTCAAGAATCTCTGCATTATAATAATGATATGCAAGCAGTTCATAGTAATCCTCAATCTTTTCTTTAAATATATCCTCTATACACCCAGCAATTTTCCTATGGATTTCCTTTCTTTTCTTTTGGAGTAACCCCTTATATGCGACATCTCTTATCAAAATGTGTCTGAATCTATATTCTGTATCAGGTGATAACCCTGAAGTAGAGGAAGAATCAGTTTTTTTAACAATAAACTCTCTGTCTTCAAGAAAATTGAGATTTTTTCTAAGGTGATTCTTCCCGCTTATAGAGGAAAGAATCTTATAGGGAAAGTTTTTTCCGATAACAGATGCTCTTCCCAGAACCTCTTTTGCCTCATGAGGGAGCCGATCGATCCTTGACCTTATAACCACATCAACTGTATCGGGCACTTCAAATGAAGATATATCCTTTGTAATCTGCCAACCCCCGTTATTCCTTTTCAGAACACCTGATTCTATGAATGAACGGACGATTTCCTCTATGTAAAATGGATTACCTTCTGATTTTTCAAGAATAAGGGACGATACATCATGCAAATGTTCAGGCATCTTCAAGAGGTTTTGGATAAGCGTTTTGGCATTATTGGCGCTGAGTGTTTTTAAATCGATTTCCGTGTATCCCTCTTTGAATAACACTTGAATGGATTCTCTAATATTATATAATCCCGTTTCTTGCTCAGGTCTTGTCTCGATGAGAAAAAATATAGGCGCATCTTTTAATCCATCAAGGAGAAATTTCAAAAGTTCCAACGACTCAGGGTCAATCCAGTGCATATCTTCAAAATAGAGGATTAACGGCTTATTTTTTGCTATGTCCCTGAATAGTGCCTGTATCGATATAAACTCTTGCAATCTCAAAGACTCAGGATCAAGGTATTTTACCTTTTCCCGAAGATGTTCCAGCACCTTAATTGACAAAAATACACAGAGATAGGGAAGATATTCATCTAATCTTTCCTTAAATAGATCCTCTGCCTTCCCTCCCAATTTCCTTTTTGATTCCAATTCGAGGTCAAAGTCACTTAACCCAAGATAAGAGCGGATTTGCTCCAGAAATACCCAGAAGGGAAAAGTCTTACCATAGGAAAGACATCTACCACTAAGCCAGTTTACCTTATTGTGAGTAGATTTTTTGAATTCCTCGATGAGACGGGATTTCCCCACCCCGGCCTCGCCATTTACGGATAGCACCACACTCTTAGCCTTCATTACCTTATCCAGAGTCAACTTCATCACCTTGAATTCTTTGTCCCTTCCTATGAGAGGAGCACAGAGTTCGGGGGCACCATGCTTAGGCATAGGTGATTCCCTTGTCCCTATCACCCTGTAAGGTATAATTTCTCCTGCCCTTTTTTTTATACTTACTGGTTTAAGGATATCCATCTCAAAGAGATATGCGGTGCTCTTATAGACAGATTCACTTACCATAATGTCATCTGTTGCCATCTGCATCAACTGCCCGGCGAGATTTATAGGATCCCCTGTAGTTGTATAACCTCTATCAACAATCATTACCCCGGAATTTACTCCAATATTTATAGAAAGGTTCATTCCATATTCTTCGTTGAATCGATCCAACGCATTCAGCATCTCTAAAGCAGAATAAACTGCCCGTTCAGGGGCATCCTCATGTGTTATTCTTGCACCAAAGAGCACCATTATGTAATCGTCGGTAAATTTTTCTACTGTCCCCTCATATTTATACACAATCTCTCTTAAGTTTTCGAAAAGGCTGCTTGTAATATCCGTATCTACTCCGGGACTGAGTTTTTCTGGTGATCTGATAAATCCGGAGATATTAGCAGAGAGAACAGTAGCATTTATACTTTCACCTTGCCTGTCCTCTGACAATGTGATAGATTCTCCGCATCCACTGCAGAGTTTTAACCCCTTCGGGTTTTCAAAACCGCATTTTGAACACTTCATATCTATTGGATCTCATTATAAACTTGTATCCGATTTTCACAGATAAATTTTGTCACGGAGACACCACTTGCCGTTATCTCCAAACACCATATAGTTCACCGAATCTACACAAAATTGAAGTGGCTCCAGTTCCGATAAGATTGTATTTTTTACCCTGGATAGTGCTTCATTTGAATCGAAAAAACCAACTGTTAAATGTGGAACATAGCCAAATTCGGAAGCAGGAACATAGATGGGAAATTGTTCTTCTAATGCAGCGCGAATACATATCAGATACCCACCATTATCCGGTTTCAACCAGAGCACAAGAGGGTTTCCTGCAAAATCCCCTAATTCCATAAGAGTGATGTCGAAGGGTTGAAAGCTCTTCAAGCAATCAATAAGTTCAGGACGCATTTGTGGCCAATCATTCTCTGGTATGAAGGGAAACGCTAAGGTGATATGAGGTGAAATTATTTTATGATTGGGATCGAAGACTCGCCGCCATTTATCTATCTTTATGCTGACCTCATCTGGAGGGAAGATTCCCAGACCACTATCTCCAGGGGTTGGTATTTTCAATCTACCTCCTTTGCAATCTGCGGAATGATTATGAGCCCTACTGCAATATACATCAGGATTTTCATTGTCCTCAAAAGGAATACTCTTTTATACTTATTCTCCATATCCTGTCTCCTTGAGGGGAGTGCTTAAGCTGTATCGCCTTGAATTCAGCTTTAATTTGATATTTCTGCATTGATGTCCTGATAGCAACTCCCTTTTAAGATTGTAACATACAAAGAATTAGATTTCAGTCAAGAGGGAATTGGTAACAACCCCCAAATTTTTTCAGAATATCGTTTTGTTCTCGGGTTTACCATTCGAGAAACCGCAGTCGATTCCCCCAGCGTGGGAATCGCTGCTTCCGCTCTCGGCCTCCGAGAGGATTTCTGAACGATATCACCTCGCACTAATTAACATATACTCACAAGCTCGGAGTTTGACAGTATGATATTATATCCATTAATTTTTGCTAAATATGTAATGTCTTATCTGTCTAACTCCGAGCGTCCAAACTCCAGAATTTACACTAAATCATACAACTTTGGGACAGTGCCAAAAATTGGGAGGTTGTCAGGGGGGTAGTGAGGTGGTCAGTTAGTCGGTTGGTAAGTCAGTCATTAGTCGAAGGTAGGATTTAGGTAGCAGAGCTTGCTCTGCGATATTCGGGCTTGATAAATCAAGCCCCTACAGGGAAAAGGCATGCCTTTTCCCTACAGATATCGTGGGCAGAAGCCCACTCCCACCAATCGCGACAGGGAAGTTGCTTCCACATCGGGCGAGGAAACCTCGCCCCTACATATGTAGGTTCTTTTAATCAGTTCCAATCTATGGAAATCTGCGTCAAAAAAGGTTTGGGTTATGGGTGGGACTTACGACTGATGACTCTTGACTCACGACTCTATATTGAACCGTGAAGGAACCGTGGCTAAAAAGCTGGGTTTATTGAGTTCGTGGAGT
>JAGLZA010000160.1 GCA_023131835.1 Caldifarciminota bacterium | reverse complement strand
AATGACAATTTTTTGGGTTCATTGAATTTGTCAGGTTCGTTCCTAATTAACTATTCGACCATTTAACTATTCAACTAATTCCTTTTACTTTTTATGCATTCTATACGAGGAATTTTAAATAAACCGTGGCTAAAATATGTTTTTCGCATTTTGCGATTTTTCAAAGAAAATTCAATTTTACCCCTTGACAAAGGTATACTTTTTCGGTAAAATTGTGGGGATAAGTGGGGAAAAGTGGAGGATAGATTTTTACAAGGGAGTTTTTATGTATTTTATTGGAAATGACGTTTATTCGGTGGACCATAAAGGGAGGGTATTTATCCCTGCAAAGTTCAGGGCTGTATTGGTAAAGGAGGATGATGCGAGTTTTTACATCACGAGAGGTTTTGAGTCTTCTTTATTGTTATTTCCTTTGAGTAAGTGGGATGAATTCATTGAGCGATTAACCCCGGGGAGGTATTCACAGAAGAGGATAAGGGATGCGATAAGGGCGTTATCCTTTGGAGCGGAGCATCTACCTATGGATTCTCAGGGAAGGGTTATCCTGCCTAAAGAATTGCGTGAATTTGCCAGGATAGATGAGGAGGTATTTTTCCTGGGTGCCCTCGACAAGGTTGAATTATGGTCGCCGTCCGTTTATGAAGAGTATACTAAGGATAAGGGAGATATTAGTGATTTATTTTCTATGCTGGATATATAAAGGAGGATGATTGATTAAGGAGAAACTCCATCGTCCTGTGATGGTGGATGAGGTTATTGAATGGCTGGATGTTGAAAAAGGAAACCTCTATCTGGATGCTACCCTTGGTTGCGGTGGACACTCCCTTGCTATCCTAAAAAACGGAAAAGCCTCTGTTATTGGAATTGACCTTGATAGAGAGCAGATTGAAATAGCGAAAGAGAGATTGTCCCCTTATACTAATAGATTTCTACCGGTACAGGGAAATTTCAGATTTATTGACCGCTTTATTGGTGTTCCTCTTGATGGAGTATTGTTTGACCTTGGTTATTCTTCGTATCAACTGAATAATCCGGAGAAAGGGTTTTCATATCGTCTGGAAGGAGCCCTTGATATGAGATATGGGGATAAAGGCCTGACTGCACTTGATATAGTAAGAGATTGGGATGCAGATGAGATTGCTGATATGCTCTACTACTATGGTGGTGAAAGACGTTCCAGGGTAATTGCGAGAAAGATAAAGAATAGTAAGCCAACAACGACAGGAGAGCTCGCCTTACTTGTAAGAAAGTCTGTCCCGAGAAAAGGAGGACATAAACATCTGAGCAGGATATTTCAGGCATTTCGGATTATAGTAAACAAAGAAATGGAGAATATTAAAGATGGTATCAAAGGTGCTTCAGAGCTTCTTCGTGACAAAGGGAGATTAGTGGTCATTGCTTATCACTCTGGTGAAGAAAAGTTAATACTGCAAATCATCAATGAGTGTGGATTATCTACCCTTACAAAAAAACCCATAACCCCTGCGAAGAGGGAATTTCAGGATAATCCGCGATGTCGCAGTGCGCATTTAAGGGTTTTTGAAAAATGAGAATATTGAAATTATTGGGAATAATTATCCTTGTGATATCTCCATTTCTCCTTCATGTATGGAGAAAGAATATGGTGAATACGCTTAATATAAGAATAGCATCCTTTCGGAAAGAAGTCAACATTCAGAGAAATATTGTGATAAGATTATGTGCAGAATACAGGGAGGCTACCTGCCCTCCGGTGATTGAAAGAAGAGCCAGAAAAGAGTTGAATATGAGATATCCTGCTAAAAATGAAATAATTTATCTAAAGAGTAAACACCCACTTACGAGGATAAAATGGTAGATAAGACCCTAAAGAAAAAGGCTGTTTCCATAATCTTCATATTTGTTATTCTCTGGCTCGGAGCCTTCGGAAGGTTATTCTATCTTCAGATTATCCGATCCGGAAGTATTGGCAGGGAAAATAAAGCTGAGCAGTTACGTTTCCTTGAAACAACAGGAAGAAGGGGGAATATACTGGATAGGAATGGCAGAGTGTTAGCAACAGATGTTGAATCATTTACATTATATGCAGAGAAGAGCCGCATTTCGGATATAGAAACCACTGCTGCCTATTTATCAAAATATGGGTTTGGAGACACAAATAAACTAAAGTCCCTTCTTCAAAATGATGCAAAACTTATTCGAATCGCCCGGGGTGTTACTGATTCTTTGATTAAGGAACTTAATTATAAGGGTATATATGCTGTCAGGGAATGGTTTCGATATTATCCTTCGGGGAGGGTGGCAAGGACAGTAATAGGAGCCCTCAATTGGGAAAGAAAGGGCATAAGTGGCATTGAGCGAGAATACAATAAACAACTGTCGGGCAAAAAGGGATGGGCATATTACCTTGAGGTTCCGAGATATTCCGGGATAAGTCTTTTGAAACGGTGTGAAGAGGATTATAGGGATCCAGTTTCAGGTGAGGATATTATTCTCTCTCTTGACCTTGATATCCAGTATGTGCTTGATGATCAAATGAGAAAAATTATAAAAGAGACAGAAGCAGAGCAGGTATTCGGGATCTGTGTGGATGTCAAAACAGGGGAAATCCTTTCTATGGTGAATATTCCGGAATTTACTCCAAAAGGGGGCTGGAGGAATAACGGTTGTGTGGCATGGCAGTTTGAACCAGGTTCTATATTTAAGTTGATACCAGCCCTTGCCTGGATCGAAAAGGGGTTCTCTCTGGAGGATACAGTTGTAGATTCTACAGGTACGATAAAATTCGGAGGAAAGTATTTTAAGGATCCTCACCCTCATCCATCGTTTACCTTCAAAGATGCACTTATTCATTCCTCAAATGCCGGTTTTGTTTATATAGGAGAAAGGGTTGGAAAGAAAGACCTTTATCGTTGTGCTCAAGCGTTTGGTATAGGTTGCAGAACAGGGGTCGATCTGCCAGTGGAATATTCAGGCAAATTGCCAGTGCTTCAACGGATGAAGGATATACGTCTCGCTACTGTCAGTTTCGGGCAGGGTATCAATACGACCCCACTTCAAATTGTCATGGCATATCAAGCTCTTGCAAATGATGGTATCTTACTTAAACCTTGCCTGATGAAAGAAATTCATTGCGGAAACAAGGTGACAGAGAGAAGCAGAAAAGAAGACGTTAGAAGAGTTATGGATCGAAAGAGTGCGGGAATTCTACTTGAAATACTTTGTGATGCAGTACAGGAGGGAACCGGGGCACAGGCTTCTCTTCCCTTCATGAAGATTGCAGGCAAGACCGGGACAGCCTGGAAACATGAAAAAGGGTCATATAGAGAAGGTGAGTATGTAACATCTTTTATCGGTATGTTTCCCTATCCCGACCCGAAACTGGTTATCGGTATATTTGTTGATTCTCCAAAAAAATCTTATTATTCCTCGGTTGTTGTTTGCCCTGCTTTTCGTGAGACGGCAAGAAGAATTGCTTATCTGAAACATTATTTTCCAGGGGGCGAATATGCATCCAGATAAACTATTAGATGGGGTAGAGATTATAAAAAGGCAGGGTGAAGTGGACTTTATCCTGGGAGTCACAGATAATTCCAGGGAGGTTGAGCCCGACTATCTCTTTGTCGCATTAAAAGGAGAGAAGGAAGACGGTCATAACTATCTCGATGAGGTCAGGGCAAATGGAGCAAAATTCTTAGTGCTGGAAGAGGAGGTTTCTACCCCTCTACCTTACATTCTTGTTCCCAATACAAGGAGGGCACTGGCTAAAATAGCCTCCAATTATTATGAAAATCCATCAGCGAGTATGACTGTAATTGGAGTAACTGGAACAAATGGAAAGACTACTACAGCATTTCTCCTCTCATCCATCTATCAGGATTCTATTTCCTTTAATACTATTAGATACAAAGGTCCTGATAGAGAGATGAAGGCGATAAATACCACACCATCCTCCCTTATTATTCAGAGAGAACTCCGTAATGCCCTTAACAAGGGGATAAAAACCGCTATAATTGAGGTTTCTTCACATAGTGTAGTTCAGGATAGGGTTTCTGCGATAGATTTTGATTATGGGGTTTTCACGAATCTTTCAAGGGATCATCTGGATTATCATAAGACCTTTGAGGATTATAGAGAGGCAAAGAGTAGATTCTTTGAGGGGTTGGGTGAGGAGAAGATGGCTTTAATTAATGTGGATGACCCAAATGCTTGCTATTTTATAAAAAATACCTTATCCAGAATAGTTACCTATGGAATGGGGAAGGGGAATATTCGTGGAAAAGTACTTGAGAATAGTATTGATAATCTCGTTGTAAGGATAGAGGGTATGGAAAGAGAGATTGAAGTGAGGAGTCCACTCATAGGTGTTCACAATGCCTATAATATCCTTGCTGCCTCTTCTGTTGCCATATTAGATGGAATAGATGATTTTAGGATTATAGATGGTATCGAAAGCGCCGAGCCCCCTTTCGGTAGAATGGAAAAGGTCCTGACTCCAAAGCCTATATGGGTGATTATAGATTATGCACATACCCCGGAGGCCTTAAACAATGCTATCTCTTCTTTAAGACAACTCGCAAAGAAGAGGGTAATAACCCTCTTTGGTGCTGGTGGAGATCGGGATAAGGGTAAGAGGGCGATGATGGGGATGGTTGCTTCCAGATTGTCTGATGTTGTAATCCTGACCTCGGATAATCCGAGGAGTGAAAACCCGGAAGCAATAATAGATGATATTATGGAAGGGGTTGATGGTAAGGAAATTTACAGGATACCCAATAGAAAGGAGGCTATCTTTAAATCCCTGGATATTGCAGAAAAGTCCGATGTTGTTTTGATAGCAGGTAAAGGTCATGAAGAATATCAGGAGATTCAGGGTGAAAGAACTCCCTTTTCCGACAGGGAATGCGTAGAGGAGTATTTTAAGTGATGAGAACAATCAACCTTAAGGAGATACTAAATATAATAGATGGTGATTCGATTGGAATTTCTAATCCTGATAGGAAAAATTCGGTCGGCGTGAGTGTTGATTCCCGGAAAATCAAAGAAGGAGAGTTATTCTTTGCCCTTAAAGGCGAGAGATTTGACGGACATGATTTTGTGTCAGAGGCGATAAAGAAATCCTGCCTTCCTGCTGTGGTTGAAAGAAAAACTCAAGATGATAACCTTATCCTTGTTGAAAATTCATTGAAAGCCCTTGGAGATCTTGCCCTGTATTATAGAAATATTGTATCTCCATTTGTTATTGGTATTACCGGTTCTGTTGGGAAAACCACTGTTAAGGAATTCCTTGGTTCTATATTCTTTCAGGTTCAATCAACCCTTAAGTCTTTTATGAATTATAATAATCTAATCGGTGTTCCCTTGAATATATTTCGATTGGAGAACGAAAAGGTGGCTATTCTTGAACTGGCAAGTAATGAAAAGGGTGAAATAAAAAGACTTTCCGAGATAGTAATGCCTGACTGGGGTCTTATAACCTCTATAGGAAGATCTCATCTTGAAGCATTTAAGGACCTAAAGGGAGTCCTTGAAGAAAAGAAAGGAATTATGGCAGGATTGAAGGGGCCTTTATTTATTAACGGGGATGATGAACTATTATCAACCATAAAATATGATGATTTGATCAGAGTCGGATTCAAGAAGGATAATGATTACTCATTCAAACAGGTGCAATCATCCATTGATGGAAGTATCTTTCAGATAAAACAAAAGGAATTCTATATACAACTTCCCTCTATGGGGGCATTAAGAAGTGCAATATTTGCAACCGCTATAGCACTTCGTTATGGCATATCTAATGAGGTTATTCAGAAGGGACTTATAGGTGTTAAGCCTATACCTCATCGTCTTGGAATAAAAAGGCAGGAAGGGATAACAATCATTGATGATACCTATAATAGTAATCCTGATTCATTGCTGAATAGCCTATCTGTTATGAGTATTATGCACGGGAGAAAGGTAGCCGTTCTCGGTGGGATGCTGGAATTAGGCGATAATAGTCAAAAACTCCACAGGGATTGCGGAAAAGAACTTCAAAACATAATAGATGAACTGATTGTTATCGGTGAGGAGGCAAAGGGATTCCTGGATGGATTTGGAGGGGGGTTGTGGGTTAAGGATAAGGATGATGCCTATGAAGAGTTGAAAAATATCATCAAGGATGGTGATATAATACTCTTTAAATCTTCCCATTTTTTACACCTTGAAACACTGGTTTTGAGATTAGAGGAGGGAATATGTTCTATTTCTTGTACCCATTAAGGGAACACCTCTCTTTATTAAACCTCCTTCGGTATATAACTTTTCGTTCTGCCTATGCTGCTATTACATCATTGCTTATATCACTTATTCTGGGGCGAAGGATTATCTTGTGGCTTTCTCGCAAAAATATAAATGAATCCATATCAAAGTTTATCAAGGACACACATGGACATAAACAGGGAATCCCGACAATGGGAGGATTGATTATAATATCTTCTCTTCTTATCTCAGCCCTTCTCTGGTGTGACCTTACGAATAGACTCATTCTATATATGATATCAATGACGGCCTGGATGGGTGGGTTTGGAATGTTGGACGATTACCTCAAGGTTAAAAGGGGAGATGGATTGCGAGTGTGGCAGAAACTTGCCCTGCAGGCGATTCCAGCTGTCATTATAGGGATTTTACTAATCTACTATCCCCTTCGTCCTGGGTATGAAACCATTACCAGTTCTCTATTCTTGAAGAATATATTTATAAATTTCGGGTATTTCTATATCCCGTTTCTTATTTTCGTAATAATCGGAACTACCAATGCTGTTAATCTTACCGATGGGATGGATGGTCTGGCTATCGGACTCTCCAGTATAATATGTGCTGCCTTTACAGTGGTTGCCTATGTGGTTGGGAATGTGAAATTCTCCGGTTATCTCAATATATTATACATCAATGGCGCTGGAGAACTTACCGTCTTTTGCACAGCCTTTCTGGGTGCGGCCATAGGATTTTTATGGTTTAATTCCCATCCTGCTGAGGTATTTATGGGTGATACAGGCTCGCTTGCCATCGGTGGCATACTGGGTTTAATGGCTGTGCTCTTGAAGCAGGAGGTATTGCTTTTTGTGATAGGAGGAGTCTTTGTGATAGAAACTCTCTCTGTCCTCTTACAGGTTGGGTCATACAAGATGAGAGGTAAAAGAATTTTCAGGATGGCTCCCATACACCACCACTTTCAGCTGCTTGGGTGGGAGGAATCCAAAGTGGTTGTTCGGTTCTGGATATTTGGCATCCTCTTTGCCCTATTGGGTTTAAGCACACTGAAGATAAGGTAGGCACAATGTCTCAATGCAAAATGGAGAATGCAAATTGAAAAATGAAAAATTAATCGGTGATTTCGTGAATACAAGGCACTCGGGGGTATAATGATAGGTGTAGTCGGATACGGTAGGAGTGGAAAAGCAGTAGCCGGACTAATCGAAAGGCAGGGAGAAGTTCCGTTTATCAGTGAAAGGAATGAGAATATCTCCGATATCCCCTATCCCTCTGAACTTGGAGGCCATACAGAAAAACTCCTCGAGATGGACATAATCATTGTGTCGCCCGGGATACCACTAAAT
>JAGLZA010000016.1 GCA_023131835.1 Caldifarciminota bacterium | reverse complement strand
ATTCACATCCCCTGCTTGAGATACTGAATTTCCAAAATATGCATCTGCCTGGTTTGATTCTACTGTCCAGTCAGGGGTTGTTGATAATCCTGAACTACTTCCGTGATAAACAAACGCACGACCCTCATCTGTCTGGCCATTGTCATAATAACTAGCCCCCACAATCACATCCGAATATCCATCCCCATTCACATCCCCTGCTTGAGATACTGAAATTCCAAAATATGCATCTTCCTGATTTGATTCTGCTGTCCAGTCAGGGGTTGTTGATAATCCTGAAACACTTCCGTGATAAACAAACGCACGACCCTCATCTATTTGACCGTTATCATAACGATGAGCCCCCACAATCACATCCGAATGTCCATCCCCATTCACATCACCTGCTTGAGATACTAAAATTCCAAAATGTGCATCTGCCTGGTCTGATTCTGCTGTCCAGTCAGGGGTTTCGCTGAGTCCTTTCCTGTTATTAGTAGTGAATGTCCATTCACCTGCATCTTTACTATTTGAGGAAATAAGTAATTCTACATAAACAGGATAAACAGCATTCTCATCATCTATGAAAATAGCAATCCGAGCATCTTCATCATAATCGATCGAACTGCTTAATATTCTTTTCTCTGCGTCCTCTATCTTCTTAATTCGATAGATGATTTCATTGCCATTGTGTGAAAAGATGACACGGTCATTTCCACTTTGAGTAAGTAATAGATCTTGAGTTTCCATCTCTACTTTGATAAAGAGTTTCTCTTCACCATCGCACCTTTCCTGGATTATAATACTCTGCCCTATTCCTTCTTCGGAATTAGTATATTTTAAAGTCATATCCTGATATTTATATACAACCTTGTTATCAGAGAGTTTTGGTTCTATATTGTCATAAATTCTAATATCATCCTTTGTTCGATAGATTGAGTTTATATGATATTTTAGATTCCAACTGTCTTCTTCGTTAATCACTCTCGGCATAAGTTCCATTCCATTTTCATCAAGATAAGCACGGAGGTTTTGTTCACGATTGGCAAAATGATATCTCGGTTCTGAAAAATGTTCCCCTTTATAATCTGCATTCTGCATCGATGGGTTGTATTCATCTCGTTTAATCTGCTCTAATGTCTTGCTCAACCAGTCTTCAGATATTGAAGCATCGCTCTGAATACCCTGCTCTGATGCAACCACAATAATCGGCATAAACATCGAACACATCATTAAAACAACTAACCCTTGCTTAAATTTCATCATACCTCCTTTTTTTAGTGTTAATAAAATGAGGGATTCTTCTGTAGTACTCGCCTTTGTGATATCTTAAATTCACCCTCGAGTAAACCTCTGCTTCTGTTTTTATGCATAATCGAACTAATCCCCCCTCTTTCTTTTTTTCAATAGTTTATAAAAAATAAAATTGATGTCAAGGATTTTTTTTCGTATACTGTACAACCACCGAGCTTGTTGGTCTTCACAGCCCAGAGTCGTGAGTCGGTAAGGGTTCGTGGGGTTCGTGGGGTTCGTGGGGTTCATGGGGTTGAAAAGAAGTCCAAAGCCCAAAGCCATGAGTCAGGAGTCGTGAGTCCTGTGTCATGAGTCAAGAATTGAAAGCCCAACCCCCACACCAGAGATTGCTTCGCCGCTTCGCTCCAATGAAAAATAGTTAAATGGTTGAATAGTTGAATGGATAATTAAGTTAGGATTTAGGGATTAGGATTTTGGATTTAGAACCCAAAACCACACCAGAGATTGCTTCGCCGCTTCGCTCCAATGAAAAATAGTTAAATGGTTGAATAGTTGAATGGATAATTAAGTTAGGATTTAGGGATTAGGATTTTGGATTTAGAACCCAAAACCACACCCGAGATTGCTT
>JAGLZA010000159.1 GCA_023131835.1 Caldifarciminota bacterium | reverse complement strand
TATCTTAAAGGAACGATTGTGGCAATTACCGGTACCAATGGAAAGACTACGACTGCAGCCCTTATAGAGCATATTTTATCTGAATCAAAAAGGTTTAAAAAGGTCTTTCTGGGAGGAAACATACTTCCCGGAACCCCTTTGAGTAATCTTGTGGAAGGGAGTGACCAAACTTCAATAACGGTTATAGAGGTAAGTTCTTTTCAACTTGAGAGAATTATTGATTTTCATCCCAATATTGCTGTTATTACCAATATATCAGAGGATCACCTTGACCGTTATAATACTTTTGCGGATTACAGGAATGCCAAACTAAAGATATTCAAGAATCAGACAGAATCAGATTATTCTATACTCAATGGAGAGGATGTTTCTCTTCAAAACCTTGATATACCTTCACATTCGTTGTATTTTTCTATGAAAGAGAAGGCAGATATGTGGTTCAACGGAAAAATGATAAGGGATAGAGAGAATAAGGCTGTCTTTTCTCCTGATGATCTTTTTCTCCCCGAAGAGATATTTATTAAGAATGGTATGGCAGCAACCCTTGTTGTTTCATTGTTGGGATTGGAAGGGGATGAAGTGAGGGAAGGTATCCGTTCTTTTAAGGGAGTAGAACACCGAATGGAATGGGTCATAAATCGTAACGGCCTCCAGATAATCAACAATTCAATGTGCACCAATCCGACTGCCTTCCTGATGTCCCTGAAAGCCTTTCCGGACTCCTGTGTGATTGTGGGGGGGAGAATGAAGGTTTTTGATATTACTCCGATAATAAAGGCAATTCACAAATGGGCAAGGGAGGTTGTTCTACTTGGTGAATCCAGTGATTTCATTAGTAGAGAACTACAAAAAGAAGGATTTGATAGATACCGGATTACATCTTCAATGATGGATGCAGTTATGATTACAAAGGATTATGGCAACAAAAGGATTATTCTCTCTCCTGGTGGAGCGAGTTTCGACCTTTATAAGGATTTCACTGAAAGAGGTAAAGCATTCAAGGAAGCAGTAAGGAGAATCTATGGCGAGTAAAAGAGACCAGAGAATATTAATTGTAGAAGTGTTACCCCTTTTCCTGGGAGCCCTGGGACTCATTATGGTATTCTCTGCTGCATCAGGAATATCTGTATACAAACGAGTTGTTCCAAATCCTTTTGTAAAGCAATTTATAATATTTGTTCTGGCTGTTACACTCTTCTTTATATCCTCAAAAGTAAAGCCAAAGTTATGGAAGGAATTCAACGAGAGACTCCTGATTCTCACTATCATTCTTCTTGTGCTTACCTATTTCTTTGGGACGACCCTCAATTATGCGAGGAGATGGTTATATATTGGTCACATTTCATTTCAACCCTCCATTCTTGCCCAGATATCCCTTGTTGCCTTTCTTGCAAAAAAGAGGAGTTTTAACATTTCTCTCCTGATGATCGGATTGATATCCGGTCTGATATTGATTCAGCCAGACATATCGACTGCACTGATTACTGCAACATTGGGTATTCTTATGCTATTTCTTAATGGAACAGATGTGCGAAAGGTTTTTCTGGTCTCTTTTATCTTCTTGCTTGCGGGTGTTGGGTATATTGCAACGCAGGGCTATGCGATTCAAAGGATAATGGTTTATTTGAACCCTGATTCTGTAAATTATACGGTAAAGGCTATTGCAACAGGAGGTTGGAAGGGCCTTGGACTTGGGAGTGGAATGGGGAAGTTCTTTTATATACCTCTTGCAGACTCTGATTTTATATTCTCAATAGTGGGAGAGGAATTGGGTTTTACAGGTTCCTTCCTTGTTCTGGGTGTATTCCTTATCTATTTCATCACATCAGCAAAATACACTCTGAAGGCTTCTGATTCATATACTGTTGTTCTTGGTCTTGGATTGATTTCTATGATATTTTTTAATGCTCTGATTCACATACTTGTTGCTCTTGGGAGCATTCCTGTTACCGGGATTCCGCTTCCCTTTATTTCAAGTGGTGGAACTGCTCTGTTGATAAATTTTATAGCCGGAGGTGTTATTGTCTCTATTGCAAAGAATGGTAGTAATAACAGGTGGGGGAACCGGAGGGCATATATTTCCGGCTCTCTCCATCGCAGATAGATTAGAACAAAAGGGGGTAAAGACGATATATATAGGGAGTAGTTCAGGTCTCGAAAAGGACCTTGTGCATCGAGAGAGATACTACCTGTTACCCACAATAGGATGGGTTGACAGAAATATACTGGGAAGATGCGAATTCCTTATCAGAATTATCCCTGCTCTCCTTTTCTCGTTCTTTATAATCCTGAAGGCCAAACCCCAGGCTGTTTTGCTTACGGGAGGTTTTGCATGTGTTCCGGTTAGTATTGCAGGGCTCCTTTTGGGAGTGCCCCTCTTTACTTTAGTGCTGGATTCTGAACCGGGTCTTGCTGTTCGTTTTTTTTCTCGATTCTCAAAGGAGGCATTTTTGCCCTCTTCTGATGCGGATTCAACTGTTAAGTGTAGTAAGAAGACTATAACGGGAATTCCTCTGCGGGATACATTCCTCTCTTGCGATAAGGAGGAGGCAATGGGATATTTTTCCCTTGATACAGATAAAAAGACCCTCCTTGTATTGGGCGGAAGTCGTGGAGCAAGATTTTTGGTCGAACTTGCAGATGAATTGGTTCTTAGATTGAACCCGAAAGAGTGGCAATTTATTATTCAGGAAGGGGATTATAGATTAAAAAATAATGCCGAAAACATTAAAGGAATAAATTTTATTAAAAGGATGGAACTGGCTTATGCGGCAGCAGATATAGTAATCTCACGGGCAGGGGCTATGTTATCAGCAGAGATAGAGAGATCCGGTCTCCCGGTTATCTTTATTCCCTATCCCTATGCCTCAAGAGACCATCAATTTAAGAATGCTAAAAGACTTGCCTTAAGGCGAGATAATATAATGGTGATAAGACAAGAAGAGGTAGATATCGAACAACTTCTTATACATATAAAAGAGATGGCAGGTATGAGGATTTCTGTAGAGGGAGAAGATTCTACAGAGAAGATAATAGAAAGGATGGGTGTTTATGTTTGGAAGGATTAAGAATATACATTTTGTAGGTATAGGTGGTATTGGAATGAGTGGGATTGCAGAACTTCTCCATAATATGGGGTATGTTGTGACAGGGAGTGACATAAATGAATCTGAGAATACAAGAAGGATAAGGCAACTTGGCATAGAGGTTCATCTCTCACATAAAAAAGAGAATATCAGGGATGCAGATGTTGTTATATATAGTTCTGCGGTTAAGATAGAGGAGAATGTAGAATTGCAAGAAGCTTCTTTTCGAAAGATACCGGTTATTCCCAGAGCGGAAATGTTAGCAGAGTTGATGAGGATGAAATTTTCTATTGCAGTGGCTGGGAGCCATGGCAAATCGACCACTACATCGCTTATTTCTAATATCCTTTCATTGAGTGAATATGATCCGACAATCGTTATTGGTGGAAGGTTGAAGGGATCTGGCAATAATGTAAAACTTGGTGAGAGTGAATATTTGGTAGCAGAGGCAGATGAGAGCGATCGTTCATTCCTTAAACTTTTTCCAACTATAGCGGTTATTACAAATATAGATCGTGATCATCTTGACATCTATAATGACATAGAGGATATCAAGAAAACCTTTATTCGTTTTGCAAACTCTGTTCCATTCTATGGAACGGTCTTTCTATCAATAGATGACCCCAATTCACTATCCATTCGCTCGGAAATTGAAAGGAATGTTGTAACATTTGGTATTTCTCCTAATGCCGATATAAAGGGATTGAATATAGAAATGGAAGGGTTTAACTGTAAGTTTGATCTGGTTTCCAATGGAGATGAGTTGGGAAGGGTTAAGCTTCCTTTGCCTGGAATTCACAATGCAATCAATGCGATCGCTGCCTCGGGGGTCTGTCTTGGATTGGGGGTAGGGTTTGATGAGATAAAAAATGGCATCGAGAAATTCGAAGGTTTATCAAGGAGATTTGAAAGGAAGGGATTTGAGAAGGGAATATTAGTGATTGAGGATTATGCCCACCATCCCAGAGAGGTTGAGTCTACAATTAAAGCAGCAAGGGATGGATGGAAGGGGAGGATAATTGCTATATTTCAGCCCCATCTATATTCAAGGACGATTTTGCTCAAAAAGGAGTTTGGTAAGTCCTTCTTTCAGGCCGATAAGGTAATAATAACGGATATATACCCGGCAAGAGAGGAAGAGATACCCGGAGTCACCGGGGCACTAATCAGGGATCAATGCAGGGATTTTGGACATAAGGATGTTGAATATATAGAGGAAATGAAGAAGATACCAGGGCATCTTATTCCGCAACTCAAGGAAGGTGATATGATTCTTGTGCTTGGAGCCGGAGATATTTACAAACTCTCGGAGGAAATTGTTGAAGGAATTAGAAATAGCATCTGAGTTGAGAAGAAAAGAACCGCTCTCCGACCATACCTATCTCTCTGTGGGAGGAGTAGCCGAGTATTTCTTATTTGCTGAAAGCATAAATGATATGATAAAATCCATTGAATTCGCACGAGAGATGGGATTGCCATTCTATATAATTGGAGAGGGCTCCAATGTCCTATTCCTGGATGAGGGATTTTCAGGTATGGTTATAACTACGGAAAGAATGGATAGAATTACTATTGATGATGTGAATTGCTTTTGCGAATCTGGAACTCTGCTTATAAAGATTATTGAGTGTTGTAAAGAATATGGTCTAACAGGACTTGAATCACTTGCGGGTATCCCGGGGACTATTGGAGGTGCGGTCAGGATGAATGCAGGTGCTTACGGAACTGAGATTGGAACACTGGTTTCTTCTGTATCTGTACTAAAGGATGGGAGTGTGGTACAACTCGAGGATGTGCATTTTTCCTACAGGGAATCGAGCCTCAAAGGAGAAGTAGTGTTAAAAGTAACCCTTTCCCTCATTAGAAGAAATAAAAAAGAAGTAAGCGAGAATATAGAGATGATAATGAAAAAACGCAGAGGAATAATGTCCGAAATACCCATAGATTCAGGGACCTGTGGTTCGGTCTTTAAGAATCCAGAAGGAAGATATGCTGGAAAGTTGATAGAGGAAGCAAATCTAAAAGGGAAGAGGGTGGGAGGAGCCTGGGTTTCTATGGGACATGCTAATTTTATATTTACCGATAAAACAGCAAAATCAAGTGATGTAATGGATTTGATTCGCCTTGTCAGAAATGAAGTTGAAAGGAATTCTAACATAAGGTTGAAAACGGAGGTAGTAATAGTTGGGAAAGGACAGGAAATTGAAATTTAGAGGAAGATATCTCCTGATAATCATTCTACTACTCCTGTTCTATCAGGGATGGAAGTTCTTTATCCCTGTGAAGGGGTATGAATTCAAGTGGCTTACTCCAGTAACAGATAAAAGGATTGCAGAGGTAGAAAATTTGATACCCGATGCCTTCTCTGGGTCCCTGAAGTCAGTTAAAACCTCTATTCTTGAATTTGATTGGGTAAGGGATGTTCGATTTGATAAAAGTATAACAGGGATAATGGTAGTGAGTATTGAACCGAGGATTGCTGTTGCGAGAATTGGGATTAAAGGTATTACAGAGATAAAAGAGTTTGGTGTGGATGGGTGGGGTGTAATCTTTGAAGCAGAAGGAATAGACACGCTACCGGTCATAGAGGTTCAGGGCGATTCTTTAGAAAGAGATTTGAGAGAGGCTGTTCGAATACTTGAATCCGTAGAGAGTCTTGCTATTGAGAAAGTGCTGGTTACAGAATTTGGTTGTAGAACGAGGATTGGAGATCTGAAAATTATATGGGGGAGGGATGGATATCCAGAGAAAGAACGTTTATTGAAGAGAATATTAAAAGAAAAGATTGTTTCCAGAGGAACATTGGATTTTAGATTTAAGAATCAGGTTATTGTAAGGAGGTAATAAGTGAATGGTGATAAGGATGTTGTGGTAGGTCTGGACCTTGGAACTACAAAGATAGCCGCTGTGATAGCTGAAGAGGATGGTAATGAGATGAATATAATGGGGGTGGGGAGATATCCCTCAGAAGGTCTTAGGAAGGGGATTGTTATAAACATTGACAAGACCGTTCAATCGATCCTGAAGGCAATGAGGGAAGCAGAAATGATGGCTGGGAGAGAAACGAAAGGTATTTATACCGG
Organism: Caldifarciminota bacterium; assembly: GCA_023131835.1. Classification (GTDB taxonomy): domain Bacteria; phylum Hydrothermota; class UBA3072; order UBA3072; family UBA3072; genus JAGLZA01. Next base: position 5,075 of record JAGLZA010000159.1, on the reverse strand, counting down.
GATTGCTGGAGATCATATCAGGAATATTCAAGGACGGGGAGTGGTTGCAGTTACAGGAGAAGACAATGAGGTTACAAGGGGGGATGTGGAGAGAGTGCTTGAAAGTGCAAAGTCTATGGTGCTTCCCGTGGATAGAGAGGTTATCCATATAATACCAACTGAATTTATGTTAGATGGCCAGGGTGGTATAGATGACCCTGTAGGAATGTTTGCTAAACGATTGGAAGCTAATGTTGTGATAGTTACAGGTGCGGTTACTTCTGCAAAGAATATTTGTAAATGCGTCAATAAGGCAGGCTATGAGATTAATGACATCGTTCTCCAACCCCTTGCGTCTTCCTATGCTATCTTAAGCGAGGAAGAAAAGAATGTGGGAGCCATTTTGATTGATATAGGTGGTGGAACTACAGATATGGCAATATTCTATAACGGTAGTTTGAGGAAGACCTCTGTATTTGGTCTTGGTGGGGAGAATGTGACAAACGATATTGGAGTGGGCTTGCGAACATCTCCAAGGGAAGCTGAAAGAATAAAATTACAGTATGCAACAGTCAAGAGGATTCCGGATCAGGAGTTAGAGAAGATGATATCGGTTGAAGGTATTTCAGGAAGGGGGAATAAACAGGTCCCTTTACAATTGCTCCAGCAGATTGTTAAGCCAAGAATTGATGAAATACTCACATTAGCCCACAGGGAACTATCAGAAGATTCACTTTATAGTATGTTGAGTGCTGGTGTGATACTTACCGGAGGGACAGCAAAGTTGGATGGTATAGCTGAACTGGCAGAGGATATATTTGGGCTTCCTGTGCGAATAGGTATACCAAAGGGTGGTATCATCGGGATGAAAGATGCAGTCGCAGACCCTTCCTTTTCTACCTGTGTGGGTCTTTTGAAATATGGGTCAAAACATTCCGGAGGAAAACTTGAAGAGGTTAAAGGGAGAAGCATGTTTGATACGGTTCTCAGTAGGATGAGAGAGTGGTTTGAGGAATTCTTTTAATAAGGAGGGATAATGTTTAAGGCTAAAGAAAAAAGTAATAGTCCTGCAAGGATACGGGTGGTAGGAGTTGGAGGATGTGGAGGCAATGCTATTTCAACTATGATAAATTCGAGTATGGAAGGTGTTGAGTTCTGGGCAGTCAATACTGATGTCCAGGATCTCAACCAGGTGCTAACCAGTGATAAGATACAGATTGGAAGAAATGTGACTAATGGAAGGGGAACAGGTGGAGATGTTATCCTGGGTAAGAAATCGGCAGAAGAAGACCTTGAACGACTACAGGCATTGGTTAAGGATATTGATATGCTCTTTATTGCTGCCGGTATGGGTGGAGGAACTGGAACAGGGGCTTCACCGGTTATCGCCTCACTTGCCAAGGAAGAAGGAGTCCTTACCGTAGGCGTAGTTACCAAGCCGTTTATTTATGAATCTCAGAGGTTTTTGAAAGCAGAGCAAGGGATAAGAGATCTTTCACCTGTGGTCGATACCCTGCTTATTGTCCCAAATGATAGACTTATGAGTATGGGGAATATTAGTTTAGCGCAGGCTCTATCCAAAGAATCGATGGATGTCCTTATGAAGGCTGTTCAGGGTATCAGTGACCTTGTTCTCCGCGATGGCTATATAAATCTGGATTTTGCTGATATCAAGGCTGTGATGTCTAAGAGGGGTAAAGCCCTTATGGGAATTGGGGTTGGAGAGGGAGAAAACATGGCTCTGGAAGCAGCACAGGGAGCAGTTAATTCTCCTTTACTTGAGAATACAGATATCTCACAGGCAAAGGCAGCTCTTATTAATATGACCGTTGATAGAAAATCATTCACACTGAAGCATATGAAGGAATCAATGGAGACTTTACAGGAAGCAATAGGGACTAAAAAGGAAGTATTTATGGGGGTTGTATTTGAGGATAATTTCAATAAGGCTCAGATAACCCTCATTGCTACAGGAATAGGTGAGCCTCAGAAAGATGAAGTAGAACGTATAGAATTCAGAAGTTTTCAGCAAGCACCACCTGTACCACTAAATCTCAGGGAGATTAATACTGAAGTTAGTGAGATGGAAGATCTGGATATACCTACATTTTTGCGTAAACAACTGGATTAGGAGGATAGATGTTGCGAAGCAGGGATACCTTTAAAGAGGCAATTGATTACTATGATAGGGAAGAGTATGATAAAGCAATAGAGCTCTTTGAAAAAATAGTTGAGGAAGATTCGCATGACCTTGATGCCCGCTTCAATCTTGCACTTTGTTATATGAGGAAGATAGGGTTAGAGAAAGAGGAAGATGAGTGGTTTATTCCGGAGGATAAGAGTATAGATGATGTTTATGCCATCCGTGCCATATCTGAACTGAACAAGATACTGGAAATGAATCCGGATGAGGCAGAGGCTTTTAAAATGATTGATGGGATAAAGAGTGTTATGGATATGGAATAGGAATGCCGCGCGGAAAGATACCAGAGAAAGTCGAAAAGAGGATTGAAAAACTCAGGGAAGATATTCGTTATCACGATTATCTCTACTATGTCTTGAATCAACCTGAGATATCGGATGAGAAATACGATAGATTATTAAAGGAATTAAAGAATCTGGAAGAGAAATACCCTGAAACAGTTATTCCTTCATCTCCCACTCAGAGGGTAGGGGGACAACCCCTTTTAGGATTTCCGGATGTTATCCACGATCCCCCAATGCTTTCGCTTGACAATACATACGATAAGGAGGAATTACTTGGGTTCGAGAATAAGGCATTACGGATATTAGGTGAAGGAGAATTAGAGTGGGTAGTAGAACAGAAGATAGACGGGGTTGCCGTTGCCCTGACATATGAGAACGGATTCTTTATGCAAGGGTCTACAAGGGGTGATGGCGTGGTGGGTGATGATATCACCCGGAATCTAAAGACCATCAAGAGTATTCCGCTCTGTTTACTAAAAGACAGCAGGAAATATCCCTATCTTGAGGTCAGAGGTGAGGTATTTATGCCCACCCGTAGTTTTCTTTCAATAAATAAAGAAAGAGAGGAAAAGGGAGAGGTGCCTTTTGCCAATCCGAGAAATGCAACTGCAGGGACTCTCAAGCAGCTCGATTCAACCGTGGTGGCAGAGAGGAATCTGGATATCTTTATTCATTCCTATAGTTCTGCACCGGAATCCATAAAAACTCATCGAGAGGCGCTGGATTTTTTAAAAGGAATAGGATTTAAGGTAAGTCCCTTAAGAGAAGTGGTAAAGGGCGTAAGTGGGGCTATGTCGTTGATTGAGGAATGGAGTGAGAGAAGAAATAAACTTAACTATCAGATAGATGGGTTGGTCTTAAAGATAAACGATCTTACGACAAGGAAGAAGTTGGGCGCTACCTCAAGGTCACCAAGGTGGGCGGTCGCTTACAAATATCCTGCAGAGAAGAAAAAAACAAAGTTGAAAGAAATAAGGATTTCTATAGGTAGAACAGGAATTGCAACGCCTATAGCACTGCTTGAACCTGTATTTATTTCCGGAACAACGGTTTCCAGAGCATCTCTTTTCAATCCTGATGAAATAGAAAGAAAGGATATCAGGGTTGGGGATACGATTATAGTGGAAAAGGGCGGTGAGATTATTCCTCATATAGTTGGAATTGTAACGGAGGAGAGGGACAGGAATTCAAAGAGATATATATTCCCAAGAAGATGTCCTGTTTGCGGTGAAAAACTGATACGTCCGGAAGGGGAGGTGGATTTTCGTTGCATAAATCTACAGTGTTCTGCTCAGATTAAAGGGAGAATCCTTCACTTTGGTAGTCGCAACGGTATGAATATAGAAGGGCTTGGATATGTTCTGGTTGACCAATTGGTTTCAAATAACATTATTGCTGACTATGCAGATATCTATTTCCTGAAAAAAGATGATATCGTATCCCTTGAGAGAATGGGTGGAAAATCGGCAGAGAATCTTCTTTCTGAGATAGAAAAGAGTAAAAGACAATCATTAGAGCGGTTAATATACTCTCTTGGTATTCCATTTGTTGGAGCATACAATGCAAAATTATTATCAAACAATTTTGTGTCTATTGATGAGTTGATGAAGGTAGATAAAGAGAGGTTGATTGAGGTAGAAGGGATCGGCGGAAAAACAGCATCTGCGATTATTGGTTTCTTTTCCAATAAGAAAAACCTTGAGGTTATTCAAAAGTTGAGAAGGGCAGGTGTTAGAATGGGTGGGAAAGAGATAAGTAAGAAAAGAGATTTGCCATTCAAGGATAAGAGATTTGTATTGACCGGTACCCTGAAAGGATATACAAGAGATGAGGCTAAGGAGTTGATTGAGAGACTGGGAGGAAGGGTTACAGGTTCTGTGAGCAAAAAGACCGATTGGGTTGTAATGGGAAAGGACCCAGGTACTAAATTGGATGAGGCAAAAAAATTTGGTGTTACTATTATTGATGAAGAAGAATTTAAGAGGTTGATGAAGCAAAAATAAATGCTAACACACCACACCCCTTATTTTAACCGCAGATGAACGCAGAACCCTTCACCACCCATATTTTTGTAATTCGAGAAAGGGAGCACACTACCCCCCCATTTTTCTCGCAAAGCACGCAAACAGAGCGAAGTTCGCCTGGCTGCGTGCGGAACGCACCCACAGGCAAAGCCCCACCAATCCCCTTTATTTATGGTGTTTTCAGAAGGAGAAAGGGAGAAATTAAATTGGGTAGGGGCGTTCAATTGAACGCCCCTACTCCTCTCAAGCTCGGAGTTTGACAGTATGATATTATATCCATCAATTTTTGCTAAATATATAATGTCTTATCTGTCTAACTCCGAGCGTATAAACCCCAGAAATTACACTAAATCATACAACTTTGGGACAATCTCGAATATTTTTGGGAGGGTTGTGTGTTCTTCTCGAATTACAAATTTAAGGGAGTGGTGATGGGCTTTGCGTCTTTGCGCCCTTTGTGAGAAAAAATGGGGGGATGGTGGGTTCTCCCTCTCGAATTACAAATTTAAGGGAGTGGTGATGGGCTCTGTGTTCTCTGTGTCTCTGTGGCAACAAACTGGGAGGAGTGGGGTTGAAACCGTGAAG
>JAGLZA010000158.1 GCA_023131835.1 Caldifarciminota bacterium | reverse complement strand
AACCAAAAAATTACTTGACAAAAGGGAAATTTTCCATACAATAACATTATAAGGAGATAAAATAATGAAAAGTTTTATTGGATTGAGAATTTTGTTAGTGTTTTTAATGTTTTTTGCCTCCACCTGTATTCTAACCGCACAGGAATGGGAGGCGCTCGGAGCAAAATCGGACGCAGAGGCAGATGCAAACGCAGATGTAAATAAGTGTTGTTGGTTTGGATCGGGTTTCGTCTTCCATTTTATAGCTGTTGGAGTGGCAATTGCTACGACCCCGTCCCCGGATCCCTCAAGGTTTATTGGTAAATCACCTGAGTATGTCAGGGCTTACGCCAATGCCTATAAATCAAAGGCAAAGAATATCCGGTTGACGAGTGCTTTTGCAGGTTGTGCTAGTTTAGTCGCATTAGTGGGTTGTGTGATGATATCTATAGCTGCTTCTGATGCTTCTGAAAATGCCTGCGATTTAGGCTGTTCTCCTTATCCCACCTGTACTTTAGGTGATGAAGAATCATGTGGAGGTTGTGGCACCAGTGAGTCAGGAGGTTGCGGCTCAGATGGTTGTAATTCAGGGGGAGGTAAATAAACACAAATCTCTTGGGCTGTTAGCAGGTTGCCCTGAAGAAGACAGACGAACCGAGCAAATAGTCTTAAGAGGATCCAAATTCGGTGATACAAGGGCTTTGGGATTAGGTCAGAGACAATAAGGTAATCCGGGATTTTTATGTTACCAGGTGATATATGAGGTTTATTTTTCTAATATTTGTTTTTTCAGTAATTCTTAATGGTAATGTATATTCCCAGGTGTTGCAGAATATTCGGGTAGAATTTGAACGGAGTTTTAAAGAAAAAGGCAAAGAAGAGATTGTTAAAGGCATTATTTACTATCAAACTCCAGGAAAGGTTCTTGTTATTATCAAAGACCCCATCACGCAATGGATGATTCTTGAAAAAAACGAACTGATTATATACTATCCAATTGACACATTGGCTATTAGATTTACCACACCACACCCGGTCTCACTTTCATTCTTCCAGCCATTCTTGAGTGTTATGAAGGATGATTACGGATTGACCGGTATGGGATTTACCTTATATAATCATAGGATAAGCGGAGATACATTGTCCACCTACTGGAGTCCTCCGAATAAACTCTCCAAGGTGATGAGTAATCTTATATTGGTGTATGTTGCCGATCGAATTGCCTGTTCGGAATTGAAAAAGACAGATGGAACAACTATTATCAAATCGTCTTTCAGCAATCACATCCGTTATGGAGGAGATTATTTCCCTTTGCAGATTAGTATGGTTCGTTATGTTGGTGCAGATTCTACCTTTGAAAGAATTATCTACAGGAATCCTCAATTCAATATATCAATACCTTTAGAGGTGAGAGATTTTAAGATTCCGTCTTATGTGGAGATTGAGGAAATAGAATGGTGAATGTATTTTTTGGATTTCTATCGTTGGGTATGGTTTCTTATTCCGGAGTCAAAAAAGATCTGGTTTTCATTACTGAGATTAATCCTATTGCAAGGGAAATGGAACCAGAACGATATATCTCTGTATTTACCTTCAAGGAGGTTTCCGAGGTTAAACTAACTACTACAGGGATTATTCGTTTTTATCAAATATTTATGTCAACCCAGGATGTTCCCTGCTGTAATTTTACCCTTACCTGTTCCCGTTTTATGTCAGAAGCCATTCGAAAATACGGAGCATTCTATGGACTTTTGATGGCCGGTGATAGACTTCATCGCTGTATTGGAGCAGCAAGGAAGTACTATCCTCGGGATCCGAGAACAGGACTTGCAATTGATTATCCAGTAGAAAGATACTATCTGGGAAAACCAGGGGAGAAATCATCCGAAATTGATTCTTGCTGTTATCAAACCGGTTCCTGCAATCTTAAAAAGGGGTGTGAATAATGAGGTATTTCAATCCGGGTTTCCTTTGCATATTTTATTGTCTATTCTTGATGTCTGGTTCTATTTACGCAGATAGTCTGGAGGTGAACTATTTCACACCTACAAATCTCCATCGTTTTGCTGATTATCTATTTGACGAAGCAGATTATAACCGAGCCGTGGGTGAATTTCAGCGCTATCTCTTTTCTTTTGACTCAATCCCTTCAAATGCTGATTCGATTTTTTACAAGATAGGTCTATGCTATCGAGCAAATGGGCATTACAAGAGGTCTATAGATTATTTTAATAAGATTATTGGCAATCATCCTCAGAGTTATTTATTGGATAAAGCCTATTATCAAGTTGGACTGTCTTACTTTTTTATGGACAGATTTAAGGAATCCAATATATTCTTGAATTCCTGTTTTTCCGGGGTTAAACAAAGAGATATTAAAGTAAATGTAGAACAGTTGATTGCGATTAATTACATTCAGCAGAAAGAATGGAATGAAACCATTGATTTTTTAAGTGAACAAAAAAGCACAGACTCAATATCTATTCATCTGACAAACTTTGCAAAAGAGGGGCAACTATTACCACGAAAAAGCGAGTTGTTAGCAGGATTGTTTTCAACGGTTGCTCCTGGTGCTGGAAAATTCTATTGTAATCGTCCGATAGATGGTCTCCATTCTTTTATATCAGTAGGATTTACAGGCTGGCAGGCATATGAAGGCTTTCATAAAGATGGAATTCATTCGGTTAAAGGCTGGATCTTTGGGGTCTTGGGAGGGATATTCTATCTGGGTAATATTTATGGTTCTGTTGTGGCAGCACAGATTTATAACGAACAACAGGAAGAGGATTTCTTGAATAAGGTAAAGGTCTATGTAAATGTCAATTTTCATTAAAACTTTCACTGTCTATGCCCTGTTATGCTATGGAATTTCCTTATTGGGAGAGGATAAAGCATTAAATCTTGCGGATAATCTCTTTGATTCAGGATACTATGAGGATGCTGTAACCGAGTATAAACGTTTTATTTTCTTCAATCCCTCAAACAAAGATGTAAGTTATGCATATTATAAGGTTGGTCTGGCTTATCGGAATGGAAAGCAATGGAACGAATCTTTTATGGCATTGCGTAATTCTATCCGGACTGCCCCCGGTGATAGCATCAAGAACGAAAGACAGATAGCATTAGCAGTCACTCTAATCGCGAATGGAAATTATAATGCAGCGAAATTTCAACTTCTCAGAGTAGCATCGTTCACAAAATTTTCGGATATTAAAAGAAGAGCATCGTTTTTTCTCGCTGTTGCTTATCTCTATATGTTTCAATGGGAGCCTGCGAGGGATGCATTTCAACTATGTTTTGAGGGAAATGAAGACTCAAGAATCGCATCTGCTGTGGATTCTTTACTCTTAGATGCACAAAATTTAGACTATAAATCTCCTTCACTGGCAAGAAGGCTCTCGACCTTTTTACCAGGTGCAGGTCAGATCTATGCAGGAGATCTACGAAATGGACTTAACGCCTTGGCACTCAATGGTGCACTCGGATATTCCATTATTTACAAGGTATTAAACCATGATTATGGTAATGCCTATATTATATATTCGCTACTCTTCAAGAGATACTATTTTGGAAATAGATATCACGCCCAAAGAATCTCAGGAGATTACAACAGGCATTTAAATGAAACCTGTGCAGAGAGTATTTTAGAACTTTTTATGTCAGAGGAAGAATGAAGCCTATTTTAGTAGACCCGATCAATCTCTTCTTATCCTGTAGACCCTGAGTCCATCATAACCGCATACAACATAGAGAAGATTGCTGGATTGATAGATACCAATAGCCTCTTCAGGGAGTCGTGTTTGATTTACCAGCATGGGACTGAACGGAACAAGAATATTTAGAATTCTTATTCCAAAATCTCCCTGAGCAAGATAGAGATAGAAGCCGGAGAGGAAAATATCCTTGATATCGCTATATCCATAAAGACTTTGAGTTATTGGATAGCGCAGATCGGCAATATTACTTACCACAAATCCCCTCTCTTTTCCACTAAAGAATATCCATCTACCATCACTGATGACATTTTCCACTGAGTCGATTTTTCCAATCCTGACAGGATTATTGAGCGAATCCGGCTTCCTGATATCGAGTATGAATACTCCCCTTTTATCTGCTAAATAAGCATATCCATCCACAATATCCAGGGAGACTACATCAAGGGAATCTTTGTATCTTGTGACCTCTAAAGGGAAGGAAGGTTTTGAGATATCGATTATTCTAATCCCTCCTTTTCCTTCTGCAACATATCCATTATCTCCTGATACTTCGATGTCCAGAGATAGATACCCTGTGGAGATGAAGCCTATTTGCCTTGGATTTCCTTTGTCCCTGATATCAATTACCCTGACGCCTGCTTTTCCATCTGCAATGAATAGATTGAACCCCTGGATATCAAGGGAATATGTATAAGCCATAGAGGCAACATTAGATATCTTCTTCGGAGAAGAAGGATCAGTGATGTCAATGATTGATACTCCTCTCTTCCCGGTTGCGATGTAGGCATATTTACCATCCACCACAATATCCCGGCAATATCCCCTTCCTTCAAAGGTCCCAATCTTTTCAAGATATAAGTCTTCGGAGTATAGAGAGATGGGAATTATGGAGATTACTAAGTATAGTTTCCACATATAAGATTTAATATAGGGCTATTCCTGGAATGTCAAGAGGGGAGATAACCTCACCCTACCCCCCCTTTTTTTAACCACAGAGGTCACAGAGAACTAAAGAGCCCAACCCTCCCCTTTATTTTTTGTGTTTTTAGAGAACACAGAGATAGTCGCTTCGCTCCAATTGAGAAATAGTTAAATGGCTGAATGGATAAATAGTTAAATAGGAACGAACCTAACAAACTCAATGAACCCAGCAAATAGTCATTGCGAACTCTTCTTCCTGCTCCGCTCCGTGAAGCAATCTCGGAGAGGTTCTGTGGCG
>JAGLZA010000157.1 GCA_023131835.1 Caldifarciminota bacterium | reverse complement strand
TTTACGGAACAGTAACAGAAGTAGGGAGTGGAAACCCATTAACATCAGAGATATTCATTTACCGCACGGATGATGGTTCCTTATACGAAACAACCACAACGGATTCACTTTCCGGAGGAAGTTATTCGGTAGTTCTACCCCAATTTGTCTATCGTTTTATGGTAAAGTCTTATCATCATATACCCATAGATACGATAATAGACCTTAATACTGCTTCCCTTGAGGTAAACTTTGTAATGGATACGACGTCCGGGATGATTCTCGTGATAGACGATAGTGGTTCCAAAGGGGATATTCTCGATAAGGAAGAGGAATTAAAGAGAGAGAAGAAGGAAGGAATTATATCTGAATCCAGAGCAGGTGCTTCTGCAAGTAAGTTCTATCGATGGCTCACCGAGTTTGGGTATTATGTAGACACGACCACAACCACTGCAACCGATACATCGGAATGGAATTCTTATGACTTCCTTGTTGTGACCTCAGGTGCGAACACAACAACCTTGAGTGCAAATAATATCACCACAAAACTGATAAACTGGGTAGATAAGAATGGTAAATTACTGATAGAGGGTGGTGAGGTAGGATATGACTGGCGGGGAACAAGTTTTGGGGGGCAGGTTTTACATATAACAGGCTGGGATAGTGATAATGCGGGTAATCTACCAAAGCAGGATGCTGCCCATCCATTGACGAATATTCCCAATGTCTTACCTGCTACTTTAGGTATTACATATAGTGGTTATGGGGATGAGGATGCAGTTGTTCTGGATAGTGACGCACACCTCATCTACGGAACGAACAATTATCCCGGTGATGCAGGGATTCTTTGTTATGATCCAACGACACCTGTAGAGAGTGGTCAGATAGTATTCTATGCATTCAATCTTGATGCCTTGAGTGATACAAATGATGCAAAGGACCTAGTAGAGAATACAGCCGATTATCTCCTTGCATTAGAACCAGAAGGCAGTGATACCCTTTATGGTAATGTAGATGCATTCAATCAGCCCAATGATGAAGGATCAATAGTTACTGCAAAATCAGGTATATATATTCGTGTAGATACAACGGATGCGAGTGGTAATTACCTGATCCCGAATCTATATGATGGGGTTTATGATATCACAGCATCAAGGGAAGGATATGCGGATTCAGTAATAAGTGGTGTAAACATAACAGGTAATCTCCAGATGGACTTTGGTCTCTATCCTTTGATTATCCTATATGAAGAAGACTTCGAGGCTGACAGCGGAGACTATACATCAACAGGGGATTGGCAGTGGGGGACACCAACAACTGGTCCATCAGGAGCACATTCAGGAGTAAACCTCTGGGCAACTGTTCTTGCAGGTAATTATTCCAATAATTCCAACTCAGAGTTGACAACGGTGGATATAAACCTGACCGGGACAGTCAGCGCGATACTTTCTTTCTGGCACTGGTTTGATACAGAGCTCCGCTGGGACGGAGGGAATGTAAAGATATCGGTGAATGGAGGAGCATTTACGGTTCTTGGTTCACTGAATCCGTCATATAATGATACTGCTTATAGTTCCAATCAAGGAATACCCGGGGACTCCTGTTACACTGGTCATATCCAGGGATACTGGGAAGAGGTAACAAGGGATCTAAGTGAATATATAGATTCTACAATAACCCTTAAGTTCCACTTTGGTTCGGATGGTTCTGGTCAGTATCCCGGATGGTATATAGATGATATAAGTATATGCTATGCAGACTATTCTGCCGGTATAGGAGCAGGAGAAGAGATACCAGAGGTTTATTCAATGACTGCACCAGGAATAACAACGGGACAGGGTTTCATCATCAGATATTCCTTGCCAGAAGAGGCGTGTATAACCTTTAAGGTTTATGACTGCACAGGAAGGGAAATAAAGCATATATCAGAGGAAAAGGAAGCAGGCTGGTATCAAATGAGGATAAATATGAGTGATTCTCCGGTGGGTGTCTACTTCATCAAGATGAACGCAAATGGTAAACGGTTTACACAAAAGGCGGTATTGATACGATAACTGTAGGGGCGAGGTCTCCTCGCCCTGAGGGTCAGGGAACCTGACCCCTCCCACAAAAAAAGAGTAGGGGCGTTCAATGAGAACGCCCCTACTAAATTTTTTCTCTCTTTCGTTCTCTGAAAATACAAATAGTGCAGAATGAGGGTTCAAGGGCAAAGCAGATGTCAGCTTTCAGCTGAGGCTGGGTCAAAACCCCTTTTTCCCGTAGGGACGAGGTTTCCTCGCCCACCCTTTGGGTCAGGAAACCTGACCCCTACAAAACAGAATCCTCTTTGCGGGCTTTGCTCTGGTTGCGCCCTTTGCGAGAAAAATGGGGGGGTGATGATGGGTTCTTTCGTTCATCTGCGTTCATTCTCTCCTCCGTGTTTTTTTTCTTGTGTGGTGGTGAGGTGATAACAAAAACATTATTTTTCTCTGTGTCCTTCGTGTCTTTGTGGTAAAGATCTGCGTTTATCTGCGTTTAAATTCTTGGGTGTGGGAGGGGTAACAAAGCAATCATTTCTGAACCGTGTTAATCCGTGGTTAAAAAACTGAGTTTATGGAGTTTGTAGGGTTCGTGGGGTTCGTAGGGT
>JAGLZA010000156.1 GCA_023131835.1 Caldifarciminota bacterium | reverse complement strand
AGAGCAGGTGCTTCTGCAAGTAAGTTCTATCAATGGCTCACCGAGTTTGGGTATTATGTAGACACGACCACAACCACTGCAACCGATACATCAGAATGGAATTCTTATGACTTCCTTGTTGTGACCTCAGGTGCGAACACAACAACCTTGAGTGCAAATAATATCACCACAAAACTGATAAACTGGGTAGATAAGAATGGTAAATTACTGATAGAGGGTGGTGAGGTAGGATATGACTGGCGGGGAACAAGTTTTGGGGGGCAGGTTTTACATATAACAGGCTGGGATAGTGATAATGCGGGTAATCTACCAAAGCAGGATGCTACCCATCCATTGACGAATATTCCCAATGTCCTACCTGCCACATTAGGTATTACATATACTGGTTGGGGTGATGAGGATGCAGTTGTTCTGGATAGTGTTGCACACCTCATCTATGGAACAACCAGTTATCCCGGTGATGCAGGGATTCTCTGTTATGACCCAACGACACCTGTAGAGAGCGGTCAAATAGTATTCTATGCAATCAATCTTGATGCCTTGAGTGATACAAATGATGCAAAGGACCTAGTAGAGAATACAGCCAATTATCTCCTTGCATTAGAATCAGAAGGCAGTGATACCCTTTATGGTAATGTAGATGCATTTAATCAACCCAATGATGAGGGGATAATAGTTGAAGCTAAATCAGTGTTAACTCGTTATACCATAGTAGATACAACGGATGCGAGTGGTAATTACCTGATCCCGAATCTATATGATGGGGTTTATGATATAACGGTATCAAGGGAAGAATATGCGGATTCAGTAATAAGTGGTGTGAATATAACAGGTAATCTCCAGATGGACTTTGGTCTCTATCCTTTGATTATTCTATATGAGGAAGACTTTGAGGCTGATAGCGGAGGTTATATACCCACAGGGACTACTTGTGATTGGGAGTGGGGGACACCCACTTATGGTCCATCGGGAGCCCATTCAGGAGTAAACCTCTGGGCAACCAATCTGAGTGGGGATTTTTCGCCCAGTTCGGATTCACGATTAACCACAGTAGATATAGACCTGAGTGGCGTAACACATCCTATCCTTTCCTTCTATCACTGGTATGATATGGGTTCAGGCGGTTGGGACGGAGGGAATGTAAAGATATCGGTGAATGGAGGAGCATTTACAATCCTTGATGCTCTTGATCCTCCATATAATACTACTGCAGACGCTGGGAATGCAGGTATACCAGGAGAGCCCTGTTATGATGGTGTAACCAGTGGATGGGAGAAGGTAACCCGGGATCTCACTGCCTATGAAGGAGATACAATCATCCTTCGTTTTCATCTGGGTTCAACCAGTGTAGTTGAACATCCCGGATGGTATATAGATGATGTGGCTATATGGTGTGTGGACTATTCTGCCGGTATAGGAGCAGGAGAAGAGATACCGAGTGTTTATTCAATGACTGCACCAGGGATAACAACCCATCAGGGTTTCATCATCAGATATTCCTTACCAGAGGAGTCCCGTATAACCTTTAAGGTTTTTGACTGCACAGGAAGGGAAATAAAGCATATATCAGAGGAAAAGGAAGCAGGCTGGTATCAAATGAGGATAAATATGAGTGATTCTCCGGCTGGTGTCTACTTCATCAAGATGAATGCAAACGGTAAGCGATTCACACAGAAGGCGGTATTGATTAGATAACTGTAGGGGCAAGATATATCTTGCCCTCCTGTAGGGGCGAGGTCTCCTCGCCCAGAGGGTCAGGTAACCTGACCCTTACATTAATTTCTTGTAGGGGCGTTCTCATCGAACGCCCCTACTAATTAGGGATATCGGGGTTTGCCCCATATAATAGAAAAATCACAGAGAGGGCATCCCATTACATAGGGCAAGGAAACCTCTCCTACAAAAAAGTTCTCCAGAGGGCAAGACATGTCTTGCCCCTACAAAACAGAATTCTCTTTGCGGGCTTTGCTCTGGTTGCGCCCTTTACGAGAAAAATGGGGGGGTGATGATGGGCTCTTTCGTTCATCTGTGTTCATCCTCTCCTCCGTGTTTTTTTTCTTGTGTGGTGGTGAGGTGATAACAAAAACATTATTTTTCTCTGTGTCCTTCGTGTCTTTGTGGTAAAGATCTGCGTTTATCTGCGGTTAAATTCTTGGGTGTGGGGAGGGAAAGGGTATTATATCTTTAAAGGATTTGGTCTTGTCATCTTTAGCAATAGTGGTTTTCCTATCCTTAGAGCCTGAATAGTGAAGGGAAAGGAATAGAAGGTGCGCCTGAGGCATTCAGATAGAGTGAGTTTGGGAAAAAGATATTTATTTACTAATCTTTGATAATATGACAATGGTATTCCTTTTCGGAGATGTAATTGAATGGCTTTTGAGGCAAGATAGGCAGAACGAATGGCATTATATATTCCTCCCCCGGTAGAGGGATCGGAAAGTGAAGCGGCATCACCTATGAGTAAGGTATTCTTCCAGGTTAACAATTCACGGGAAGAGAATGTCGGATAGGTGAAACGGTGGATGGTTTCAGGCAGAGGAATGGCATAATCAACCAGAAGTTTTTCAAAGGTGATACCTGCATCCCTTAAATGGCAGGGAGGAGCGCCTAATCCAACCGAGAGTTCATCCCTTTTGGGGAATATCCAGGCATAGCCACTCTTCGTATAGGAGAAATCAAATATGATATCTTTGAATCCCTGATAAGGTATATCAGCGCTTATTGTTTTTAACCACATCCCAATCTTTTTGAATCTCTTTCCATCTCTTCTGACAATACTACTCCCTCCTCCTGCTCCAACAATGATTGTTCCCCGGAATTCTTCTGAATTAGTAATAATCCTTTCTCCTTTGATCTTTAAAACCTCTGTCCCATCCTTGAAAATACAACCTTTTTCTATGGCTTTCTCTATCAGTAGATTATCAAAATGTTTCCGATTAACCAGGTATGCTAAAGGAAATCCCAGTTGAAGTCTGAATTCTCTTTCCCCTTTTCGGAAAAGCATGCTTGAATAGGTCTTTTCTATGACCTTTTTAAGTGGAAAATCAAAGAAGGTTTCCATTTCTACAGGGAAGGCTCCTGCGCATGGTTTATACCGTGGAAATCTGAATTTATCCAATAATAATACATTAATATTATTCTTAGCAAGGAAATATGCTAATGAAGACCCCGCTGGTCCTGCCCCACAGATTATTACATCAAACATTGCATTATCTCCACCGACTTTCCATTAAAATTTAAACATTCTGTAAAAAATCACTCTGAAGATTATTACCAGGCTGATATAACCAATAAGGAATATTATTCGTTTGGATTTCTCAAGAAATTTTGAGACTCGATAACCAAAAGAACATATAAATACCCCAAGGAACCATCCAACAAAATACCATAACGGTGCTCCTAAATAGAATGGGTTAACAGTCTTATGTTCCCAGAAGCCAAGATTGACCGCCAATGGTTCTGTTATAAGAATGGCAAATAGAACCGACCAAAAAGCATCACTCAGGGATAAAATAGGGCTTTCTTTTTTTATGATTTTGCATTTTTGAAATGTGGCTTCAGTCAATTTCATTGAAGTGAAAACGAATATAACCCAGACTACAGGAACAATCAAGGGTATATTAAAAAGCAAACCCCTAAAATTGTCGGTTATGTATACTCCTTTTTCTCTGTAACACCAAAAAAACTCAACAAAATAGAAGAACAAAATTATCGGCAATGAGAAATAGAGAAACTCTTTGAACTCCTTCTTTTTGATAAAAGAAACTGCTATTATCAAAAAAAGGAATAGGAATAATATTTCAAGTAAATGAGTATAGGAAATCATATAGTTTTAGTGTTATGATATAGTCAGTGATTGGTTATTTTCCATATCTTCTTTTTCTTTTTTGATGTTCATCAAGAGCTTTATTTATGTCCTCTCTGGTGATGTCTGGCCAGTATTTATCAATGAAATAGAGTTCACTATATGCCGATTGCCAGAGCAGGAAATTACTCAACCTCTTTTCGGAGGTCCTTATTATCAAATCCGGATCTGGGATTTCTGGATGGTAGAGATTATTACTTATTATTTCTTCGCAAATTTCTTCTTCCGGTATATTCTTATTGATAATCTTCTTGACAGCATCAACAATTTCTACCCTTCCACCATAATTCAGGCAGAAGTTAAGCACTCCGCCGGTATTCCTTTCAGTAAGTTTAAGGGCTTTTTCAATAGTTTTGTTCAAGGATTCTGGTAGATTTTCTCTTCGTCCAGATACAACTAATTTGATATTTCTTTTGTGAAAATATAGTAAATCTTTCTCGAATAGATTTTTTTTAATCATCTCCCGGATAAGATATTCTGTTTCTTCTTTCGTTCTCTTCCAATTTTCAGTGGAGAATATATAAAAGGTAACAAATTTTATCTTACTTTCGAAACACCAGGTAGCGATATCTTTTATCAAGGAAAATCCCTTCTTGTGGCCTTTAAAGGGTTCTAAATCTTCCTTCTTAGCCCATCTGCGATTGCCATCTACGATTATACCAATGTGAGCAGGAATGTCTTTCATATAAGATATTTTATCAAAAACCTTGCTAAATGCAACCCTTTCTTACGAAGCAGGATGGAATAGACAATATTATTAAAATAGATGTAAGGTCCCTAATATTCCATATATACCAAATTCATATAAAGACCAGATTGGACTAAAGAAGTTGGCTCTAACCCTCTGGATGTTCTTCAAGGTTACCCTTCTTATTGTAATAAATCTAACAATAGAAAAAGCAGAAGTAATTAGAAACAAGGGATTTATAATTGCAAATCCAAGAGAAACCACAAGAGAAATTAAAGGAAGGTTCCTTAGTAACCTTGAGACATTTTTAAGGTCTTTTATCTTCTTTGTTTCCTCTTCATATAGAAAATCATTCATAATATGGAGGGTTTCTAAATAGAGTTGGAATAAGCATATCAAAATTGCTAATAAAATAATATTAATACCAGGATTTCGTGAAAGACAATAAGCCTGTAAAAAGAGTATAGAAGCACCTATTGGAGGAATTATGATGCCTACAATTTTATTTTGCTTAAATCTAAAGGGAGGAGAGGAGTAGAAGGTTGTAAAAAGTAGAATAATAAGAAGAAGGAGAAGAGAAGAAATATTATTGCGATTGATTATAAAAAATAGAGGAGATAGAAATAAAAGAGGTAAAAAGCAATAAAATAAAATTCTCTTTTCACTTAATCCTTCTTCAATCTTTGTGCCCAGGTAATTCCTTTCCTTCTGGATTTTCCAGTCAAAGTAGTCATTTATAGAATACCAAAAAATTAAAGCAGCAGAAATAACAATTGTATTCAAGAAAATAGGAACGGGCTTAAATACGCCAGCCATCATATATCCTAAAAAAGTATAACCAATCGGTCTTACTCCTGAAATCTTCTTTTCCCAATTTATTACCCGATAGAAATAGAGAAATTCTTTTGGTTTCATAGTTTGTATTTCAAAAGGGTTTTTAATATCTTGAATCCGTCTATCAACGCATGAAGTTTAGAATCCCGCCTATTCCTTTCTTTATAAGAGATAGGTATCTCAATTCTGTGTAGATTAGCCTTATAAGATTTAATAAACAACTCTGTTTCAATCTCAAAGCCCTTACTTTCTAAATCAAGCTCTGCCAATCTGCCCCTTCTTATAGCCAACATACCGGTCAGTAAATCAGTGGTTGGACAATATAGGGTTGAGGCCAGAAATGTAAGGATTCTATTCCCTGACCTGCGGATAAAGTTGATTTTAATTGGTTTTCCAAGGAATCGTGAACAGCTTACTATATCTATTTTTTCGTTGAAAAATGGTTTAATCAATTGAGGAATTGCTTCTGCCGGATAACTACTATCTCCATCTATAAACACCAAGATGTCTCCTTTTGCCTCCATTGCACCTGCAGATGCAGCTTCCCCTTTACCTCTTTCTTTCTCTTCTACCAATTTTACCTGTTTTGAGAGGACAATTTGTCTGGTTTTGTCAGTACTGCCGTTATCTACTACAATAATTTCTGATTTAAGTGGTATATTTTTTACATATTTTTTTAGTTCATCTAATACTGTTCCGATATAATTTTCTTCATTCAAGACAGGAATAATTATGCTAATCATAGACATTTCGACATAAGGTTTAATTTTTATTACTCTCCCTGGTTTTATACTAACAGTTTCTAAAAGGAAGTCAAGAGCAAGTTTTCACACACTACCCCCATTTTCTCGCAAAGTGCGCAAAGATAAAAAAGAACGCAGAGGGGCGAGGTTTCCTCGCCCACCTTTCGGGTCAGGGAACCTGACCCCTACAAATTCCAAAAGAGGGCAAGACATGTCTTGCCCCTACAAAAAAGAATTTTCTTTGCGGGCTTTGCGACTTTGCGCACTTTGCGAGAAAAATGGGGGGGTGATGGTGGGCTCTTTCGTTCATCTGTGTTCATCTGCGTTTATCTGCGGTTAAATTTCTGGGTGTGGGGAGGGGTATAGTATCTTTATTGGATACCAAACTGAGAAAGATCAATGCATCCCTCATCATATATCCGATAATATTCGAAAGCAGCTTCATCTACTGGAATATCCGGATATCTAACCGAAAAAATCCTATAATGTGGATTTGAATATATCAATGTAAATCGTCTTAATTCATCGGGTTGGAAATGGAATTTGTATATAACTGTTTCCCTCGATGTCTTAAAATTATGTGTTCGATATCGAATCGAGGAATATCTTCTTGAAAGAAGCATATCACCAGAGAGAAGGAAGTATCTAACGCTGTTCTTTTTACAGAATTGATAGAATTCCTCTTCTGTTTTAAAGAGTAGATGTTCAAAGGATTTTATCTTACTTACCATTTTGAACGATTCAAATTTTGGATGAATGATGATTGGTCTTCCTGTCCAACTTAGTATAGTTGGACCATATGCAAAATTGGCAAGGATTGGAGAATCGGGGTCGGTTCTATATTTAATGAAATGGAGAACCTGAAGGAGATAATTCCTGTTTGGTCCAGGAGGAGAAGATCTATAATTTTTGAGTGTTAAGAGATTGGGTATCATTAGAAGGAGAATGAATATAGTTCCTCTCATTTTCCATTTCTTTGCAAAATAACCGGATAGGATTGCCAGAAATAATACAAGGAAAACATCTATCCGCTCGAATAACAGGTAAGAAAAAAGGAATACAAATCCAAAAAAGATAGGGAGTATAAAGAGTTTTGAGCTTCTTTTTTTTATAACATTGATTAGTAATAAGGTAGAAGAAAAAATACCAGCAGGAAATAAGACACCAAAGGATTTAATAGTCCATTTAATAGTTGGATTATTGAGTGGATGAACCCATAGAACGAGTGTCTCCCACAAGAGTTTATCCGCTGTTTCTGGTCTTGTTCCAAGTCCTTTTATCTTTTCCGCAATAAGTGGCAATATTCCCCTCCTGAAGATTATGTTAAAACCTGATTGTACATAAATGCCTGCTTTTTTAAGAAGGAATATCGCTCCAAATACAAGAATAAAACTACCAACAAGTTTCCATTTCCCTTTATAAGGAGAAATACCGGTAAATATCAAACAATAGGTAAACAACATTGGAATCGAAAGGAAGAAAATGCCCGGATTCAAGATTGGAATTGTGAATCCTGCAAGAAACAAGAAAAAAGAGACAACGATAAAGTGTCCAATAGAGTAATTTTTATCATATAGAAGTCGAAACATAATATATACAAGGAATACAACATAATAAAACTGCGTAAGATGCCAGGAAGCGAGAGATATAAATAAAAATGCACCTGAAAGAGCAGAATAGCCAGAGCCTTTCAAGGAAAAGATTCTGTCGTCTTTAACGGATTCTGCTTTCAGATAAAAGAATATATGCAGAAAAATAAAGGGAAGTGCAAAATCCTGTAGTTGGTATCCTATATTTAACACACTCATAGAAGCTGATAGCGTAAGTGAATATAACAGAGAGGAAAAAACACCTATCATTCTATTTTCCCACAAGAAAGATGAAATGAGATATACAGCAATAACAGATATAGAAGAGTAGAACCCCATAAGGAAAACAAGGAAGATATGGAAAGGACACTTGATTGGCATAAATCTATACAGATATCCGGCTGTAACCTCCATAAGAGTGGGATGGAGTTTTTTGACCGGGTAACCCTCAGGGAATTCGGCCTTTTTATCAATAATGGGAATCTTTCTATTCATTGCAACCATTCTTGCATATCTATATTGAAAAGCCCCCTCTGTCCAGAATATGCTACTCTCATCCATGGTGTAGTAAACACTTCTTGTAACCTTATATATCTTGAAGAGGGAGAGGGATATAAAGATTACCCCAATAATAACCAATGAGAATAGTTGTTCTCGTTTCATTTTGACTCTTTGAGTTTTAACTCATTGAGTTTTAGGTTGTTGAGAAGTTTTGAGGCTTCTCCTCTATAGGGATTTATTCTGTTCGCTTCAATAAGAAGTCTCTTTGCTTCTCTTTTATCCTTTTTGTCCAATAGAAGTTTAGCCATTTCAATCCTTACCAGGTAAGATTCTGGGTCAAGGGTAAGTGCCCTCTTGAATGATGTAAGCGCTGAATCCGGATTTCCTGATTCTGTATATATTAATCCTTGATAATAGTATGCAGGGGAATAAAATGGTTGAATAAGGATAGAGGAATCCAATTTGGTAAGAGCACTATGATATAACCCTGTTTTATACAGATGTACACCCTCCTCAAAAAGGAGTTCTGAGGCTGTTATCCAATCCCTTTTCTCTTCTAATTCTCTACCGGTAAAAGGTAGAAGGCTCAAAGATATAACAATCATTACTATTATAATAGCCCAGACAATCCTGAACATTATCTGATTCCTAAACATTCAAGATCATAATTCTTATAATCATAGACTCTTAGGTATTCAATCCTGGGGGTTGATTCCCGGATGTCGGTATAGTGCACTGCAAATACACGAAATTCAGGATTGGAGAATACAAGGGTAAATTCAGTAAGTGTGGTTGGTTCGAAGTGGAATAAATAAGCAGGGGATATCTCCGAAATTACATCATTGTGAGTTCTAAATCGTAAGGATGAAAAATCTTGTGAAAGTAGCATATCCTTGTGATAGACGAAATATCTAACCTTGTATTTGCTGCAGAACTTATAGAAATCCTTTTCCGAATGGAATAACTTGAATTCAAAATCCTTTATCTTTTCTATAGATTCATTCGAGACGTCAAGGGGATTGAGGGTTATCGGACGATGTGCATAGGTAAGCAATATAGTGCCATAGTCGATTGTAGTTAGTATCGGGCTTTCCTCTTCAGTTCTATGCCTTATAAACTTTACCATCTGAAGTAGATAATTTTCACTCTGTTCTGAACGGATTGGTTTGTAAATAGTAAGTATTACTAAGTTAGGAATAATGAGTAGTAAAATGCCAAACAATGCTTTCTTTTTGAATTGCAGTACTAAATAAACCGAGGTTAACGCAAATAAGAAAGAAAGAAATACCCCGATTGGCTCTAAAAATATATATATTACCATTAAAACAGCGGTGCAAAGAAGTATAAACCGTTCTCCTGATTCGATTCTTCTCCATTCTTTCATTCCGATAAAGAATCCAAAGAGACCAATAGGCAAAAGCACACCAAATGCTCTAATCGAATCCATAGGGGATGGAGAATGTAAAAAATTGGTCCATATAAACATATCTTCCCATCTGAGCCCTTCTGCATTTTTAAAAATACCCCCCAGACACACTAACTTCGCTCCAATAACTGAAAAACCTTTCCTTAACATCAAGTTAAAAACGGGTTCTACAATAATGCCATATCGATTTAAGGAGATAATGATTCCTATGAGCATAAAAGAGACAACAGGAACCATCCAGAGGGTTTTTCTTTTAAAGAAAGTGGAACCCAGAAGAGCGTAAATGACTAACATTGGTATGGATAGTAAAAAATTAGAGCCACGGAGATTGGGAAACAAAAATCCACTAATTATCGAAAAACCTGCTATTATTATGAATGGCAAATTTCGCTTAGAGTTCGTCAAGAACTCTATCCCAACCAGTATAGAAAAGATCAAGAGATAAAATGGAGCCATTCTCCAGGATGCCAGTGCCCCAATGAGGAATACACCGGAGAGTGATGCACAACCAATAATGTGTTTAAATCGTTCTCCTTTTTCTTCAATCCTTGTAGCCCTCAAATAGAAATAGAGTTGAAAGAGCACAAACGGTAAGGCAAAATCAAAGGGTCTATATTGAGGCTTGATAATGTTTGCCGATACATATAGTGCAGATGCAAGGATAAGTGAAGAAATTGGGGCTAACATCCTGTCATTCCATAAGTTAATGGCGATTAAATAAACCCCAAGTACAATAAGTGAAGAGTAGAGAGACGTGAAGATAATGAGGTATAAATGAAAGGGAATACTTCGGGGTAGGATTCGATAGAGATTACCGCTCAGGGATTCCATTAAAAGGGGAATTCCTGACTTGACTGAAAATCCGCCAGGGAATCCTAACATTTTGTCGTTCTCGGGAATTTTTCCGGTTCCGGCTATCATTCTTGCATAACGGAGATGCAAAGCAGAATTACCGTGATAAAGACAACTGCCATCCCTTTCAAGAGTGGTTTTGAATACCTTATATGCAGAAAGTGATAGAAATATCAGGATTAAGGATGATACTGCAATTCTCTTTGGCATCGATTAATAGACTATAGATAGCCAAGGGATTTTAATTTCCCCTCGGCATCCCTGTTAGTGGGATAAGAAACAGAATATCCTCCATATACAGGCGGATTGTTTTTGAGAAATTCCTTCTCCAGTCCATCCTTAATTATCTTCCCATCAAGGTCTAAAGGAAGTTCTTCTCCGAATAAATAGAGTATTGTGGGTGTGACATCCATTATGCTCGGCAGGTTGAGCTTTGCACCTTTTTTAATGTTTTTCCCAAACATTATAACCACGCCATCCCTTTCGTGATAAGCATTAAACCCATTGACATCCAATTGCATAAGGACGCCTTTGTTGGGATCTGCCTTATATCCAATATACCTATACACTGTGTCTACATATGCTACTACATCAGGGCCAGCCGAGAGCCAGGGGCCATTATAGATTTCCTCCGAAAGGAATACATCCTTATTTACCTTTCTGTTATTCTCCGGATCCTTTAGTTCTTTTAATGCTTTATACAGAGAAAGCCTAACCTTATCATACTGTTTTCTTCCTCCGGATGGTGGGGTATTGACCTTAAAGACAGGTGATACATAATCGTATGCAATAATCCATTTTCTTATTGAATTCGGGAGATATTCTCGCAAGAAATTTTCTGTATTTACCGCTCTTATGATTGGGCCAAAGCCATGGTCTGACATAATTATCAAAGTAGTATTCTCATCCATTACTTTGAGTGTCTTTCCTATTGTTTTATCCATCATCTGATAGACCCTTAATATTGCATCTCCGTATTCTTTTGCCTCTTCTTTATCGAATAATACATGTGTAGAATCCATATACTTCCAATAATAATGCTGGATTATATCTGTAATAGTAAAAACAACCCAGGTAAGGTTCCATTCCTCTCTTTGCATCAACTCAAAGAGCACTTTTTCTCGCCGTCTTGCAATGTCAAATCTATCAGATAGAAATTTTTTAGGCTCAGAAGCATCATATTCCACCCCTGATGGGTCGACTCTGTAGTTAGGAAAGCGGTTCTTAACTCCTGGAGGATAGGTAAGGTTTTCGGATATTCCCTGGGGGTGGTCGGAATCAGCATGTGGTTCCCCGGAGAACATAACACCGTTTATTTCTTCCGGAGGACTGGTCTGAGGTATATTTATAAGAATGGAACGCTTTTCGCTCTCCCCAATGATTTGCCATATAGCCTTTGCTTTTCTATCTGTAGAGAGATTTAGATGAGAAATGCCTTCTCCTTTCTCAAAGGTTACTCCACGAACAAAACTAAAAATGGAATGTTTGCCAGGGTTCACACCGGTGACAGCCGATGTCCAGGCAGCGGGGGAGACAAACGGAATTGTAGAAATAAGTCTACCACTTGTTCCCTCGTCAATAATCCTCTTGAAATTCGGCAATTTTCCTTCTTCAATCCATTGTTCAGCGATATCAAAGGTTATTCCATCCATACCGAGGACAATGACCTTCGGTTTCTTTGAAGAACACCCATTTAAGATAAAAAATATACAGATTATGCCTATTATACTTTTATACATCAATTACTCCTCTTGTTTATTTTTTCGGTTTTGTAAAAAACTAAACCCTGGTGAACACAGAGAATCAATTTTTTCTCTGTGCCCTCTGTGGTTCCTTTCATATTCTTTCATATTATTTTTCACAGTATCCTTTTTTAAAATTTTCCATCAGTTTTTCAGCTTGCTGAATCATTCCTTCTTCTCTATAAATAAAAATAAGCTTCTCATATGCTTCCTTCCCATATGGATTTATGTTTATTGCTTCTTTGAGTAAAAAAACTGCTTTGTCCTTCTGTTCCCTGGCAAAGAGAAGTTCACTCAATATACATCTTGAATTATAGGCTTCAGGGTCAATTCTTATTATATGCAAATATTCACGGATTGCGTCGTCAATAAGCCCCTGTTTTCGATAGACTTCTGCAAGATAATAATAACTAAGCGCGAATCTGGGCTGTCTGATTATTGCATTCTCTAATTTTTCTTTAGATTCATTAAAAAGTCCAATCTTGTGCAAAGTAAGCCCCTCCTGGAGTAATCTATCGGTGATTGTTATTGAAGGGAGTTCTTCTTTAACTACCTCAGAAGTTAATGGTTTATATACGAAAAAGATTATTGCAATAAATAAAGATAAAGAAGCAATAAGATATTTCTTCTCTTTCATACGAGATATATAACGAATTCATTTGTTTTGTCAATAATTATTCTTCCCCCATTACCCCCCATTTTTAACCACAGAGGTCACTGAGAACTAAAGAACCCAACCACTCCCCTTTAATTTTGTGTATTTTAGAGGATATAGAGATAGTCGCTTCGCTCCAATTGAGAAATAGTTGAATGGTTGAATGGATAAATAGTTAAATAGGAACGAACCTTTACCGACTTACGACTCTTGATTCTCGATTTTGGACATTGGACGTTGGACTCTGAACTTCTTTTCAACTCCACGAACTCTATGAACCCTACGAACTCTACGAACCCTATGAACTCCACTAACTCACTAACAGACTAATTGACCAACCGACCAACACATTAATTTCTCTGTGTTCTCTGTGTCTCTGTGGCGAGAAATTTTAAGCTCAAATTTCTGTCCTAAAAATCCTTGCAAGGATAAATCCGGAGATGATTGCGCAAAGGAAGAATAAAAGCCACCATGATATCTGAAACCTTCCGATGAATAACTCTTTTCGTGGGTATTTCACCTCGATTTCTCTTATCGGTACATCCTCAGGTAGATTCTTCTCCCAGGAGGAGAACAAGGAGAAACTTCTTCTGTTCTTCATCGGGGATATGGGTAGGGTAGAATCAGATACTATTATTTCCTTTGGAATGGTATCTTTCCCAATGATTAGAAAAATGTTACCTTTTCCCTTTTTAATGGGATAAAATTCCCACACAACCAGATTGATATCGTGAAAATAAGAAGGCCCTTTGGCGATCTTTATATCTTTGTTTTCCAATAGGAAGGGCTTATTCGATAAATCTATAGTTTTATCCATACTGAGGTAAAGGGTACTCTTTTCTCCTACCTGAAGGGGATCCCAATTATACCAGTGTTTCAACTGGCTCATAATTAAAAGAAGGGGTATAAAAATAATAATTACCGCTTTCAATGAGTTGGCAAGATATATAAAATTAAACAGAAAAACGCGTAAAATATGTTTGAAGATTAAATGCAAATCATTGTTGAATATTATTAAACCGAGCAGATTTCCCTTTATCTTCTCCTTTGCCCACTTAATCCTTTCCTGATTCGATACCCATCTTATGACAAGGATTATCCCGGGAGCAGTTAACATCGATATTAAGAGAATTCCTGTCCATCTATTGGTAGTTCGAGTTATATTGAAGATAAATTTAAATAAACCCTCTAAGACGATATTTAGATAATATACAATGTCCATTGTTTATTCGGATATATATCCAAGACCCTTTAATCTATTTATCGTGTCATCATTGATATCATCGGATTTTTCTGCTTTTTCTATTTCTTTGTTAATAATATGCTCTACAAACTCCTTAAGCGAGGAATAGCCCAACCTTGAAGCATATTCCTTTGCCTTGATATAGAGATCTCGATTTAAACTTACATAGTATTTTCCGAACAATTTTCCTCCTTGTCTCTTTTAAATAAATCTCTGCCTTCCATATCTTCCGGGATATCAAACTCTCTAAGAATAGTAGCTGGCAGGTCTCGTAGGTCAGGATCTTCTAATTTGATTTTCCTGTTAGAGAGTAGTATGCCCGGTATGAGTTCAGGTGATATGAGATGTGTCCCGCTCCATACCCCTGTATTGTCCGAGAATATATTCTCTGTTGGAGCACCGATAGCAGATTCCCATGAGGTTCTATATCCCCTTCTGTATCCGATACATATATCCGGTGCAATATCCTTATATTTTCCCTTGTACACATTTTTCCCTATATATGCTCTATAAATAGGGTATTCCCCTGTTTTCGGGTCAACAACCCTTTCCAATCTTTCTACTATCTCTTTGATAAGTTTCTCCTTATCTTCTTTATCTACAATACCTTCCCCTTCTCTACCTCTAAGATTGATATATATTGCATTAAAACCAAGACTATAGGCTCTTGTCCTTTTCCAGTCTATATTTTTTAGCATCTCTGTCCTGCCGAGTTGTCGTTCATCAATCAATGAAAGGTATCCATTCTCATAAAGCCATGTATTTACATTAAATGCCCTGTGGAATGGACCAAAGCCATGGTCTGAAAGAACGAGGAGCAGGGTGCTGTCGCTGATTTCATTCAGAACGGCCCCAAGTATTGAATCCATTCGTATATAGGTCTTTTCTATTATTTTCCCATATTTCTTATTGATGTCCTCAGAATATGCAGGATGCCTTGAATCCATAGTTGACCAGAAGAGGTGTTGATTGACATCAGGTGTGGTAAAATATATAAAGAATACCCCTCTATCAAATTCCTCCCATACCAGTTTAAATAACTTCTTTCTCTCTTCCCAGACCAGTTCCATCTGTTTTATATAGTCATCCCTGTTGAATAGACCCTCGGTTAATGCTTTTGACTCCTCTGGCATACCCTGAGTATAGAAATAACCTGTTTTTTTATATACCTCTCTTGAGTAAAAAAATGGGGTTGAGATAGGCATTGCAGGCTTTTTAGGGTCAATATTCAAGGGTGAAACATATAGTTTCAAATGTGGCGTTACTTCCTTAAGGTAGAAACGGCAGATTGTTGAAAGAGAAAAGAAGGGAGGCAGGATGCGAAATCTTACAGGAATCCATTCACTCCATTCTCCTTCTTCTAAGAATATATCCTTATCGTCGATTCTGATAAGAGCGGTTTTATTCTCTTTCGAGAGATAGACCTGGAATTTAATCTTTAATCGTTCTTTGTTACTCATCCAGGGATTTTCAGGACCATAAAGATATGAACTAACTACTTCATCTACAACGGAAACCGAATAGATATTACCTCCATCAATATTATGAGTAATCCAGTTATCCTCATCGCTATAGAAGGAAAATTCACCATTGGTTCCTTTTATATCAGGTGTCCCAAGTCCGGAGATACATCGTGTTTTCCTTCCTTCCGGTGGGAAATTTGAGGGTATCTTTATTATAAATGCTGGAATTTTTCTTTCCTCAAGATAAGACCAGAAGGCTTTTGATTTCCTTTTGAGTTCGATTTTAGAAGATACCAGAGGAATTGACCATCTTCCGAGCTGTATCTTCCATTTGGATTCCTTTTTCTCTGAAGTAGATAAATATGGTGTATAGGTCAGTGGCTCCCTGTGGATGAAATCATAGATGCCATGTTCTCCGGGGTTATTGCCTGTTATAAAATTGGACCAGGCAACCGGACTCTGAGGAGGATAGGATGTGCCCAATTTCTTGAAATCTCCAATATAAGCAAGTTTCTCAAAGTTCGGGAGTTTTCCCTTCTTTATATAATCTCTTAGAAGTCCCGGATCCAGCCCATCCATTCCAAGAACTACTACACTTGTAGGTTCTTTGTTGTTGAATGTCCTCATCTTATCTGGTTGCCCCCAACAGTTCAAAAGAAGCAGTAAAAACGTAAACATAAAAAAGACTTTAATCCTTTTCATCCGGACAATTCCTTCTGTGGAAGTTCAGTATTGTTAAGGTTTTTAGAGAATTTTTGCATTGGACTTTCCTTTACGCTCTTTACTCGGGGATTGCCCTCACAAAACCGCAGTCGATTTTCCCAGCGGGGAAATCGCTGCTTCCGCTCTTGGCCTCGCTCTCGTGAGATTAAAATCTCACGAACCATGCCCGCTCGGCCTCCGAGAGGATTTTGTGAGGACAACCCCCTCGCTTTTATTATAATTTAATTCTGCAAACGTAAACAATTGGGAGGTCGCCAGGGACAATCTCTTCCTTGAAAGAAGGCTCTCTCCATCGATAAAATCCGGAGGGCGAATTCCTGTAGCATCAAGGATGGTAGGGGAGATATCCCTCAAATGAGGAGACTCCTTTTCTATCTTGAAATTGGATAGGAGGACACCCGGGATATCCTGCGGATCGAAACAGTGATCTCCACACCACTTCTTTTTATTCTCTTTTAGAATTTCATTCTCTTCCGAAGAGGAAGAGGGTATTATTCTACCAATAACAGACTCCCAGGAGGTTCGGTATCCAACACTATACCCCAGGATAATATCCGGAGCAGAATCCTTGTACGGACCATTATATACCTCATCTTTTAGATAGACCTCTTTAAAGATATCCTCCCCTGTTTTTGGATTTTTCAAATCTTTGAGTTTTTTCCTGATATCCAGTATCAGAGCCTTAATTTCATTGGATGAAATCAGGCCTTCTGGTTCTCGCCCCTTAATATTCAGGTATATACCTGAATAACCAAAACTGTATGCCTTCGTCTTTTTCCAATCAACCCCCTTGAAATAATCCCCTCCCTCATTTAAACCTTCCTGTACAATTAAATACCCTTCATTCTTGAGCCATTTATTGATATTGAATTCCCATTTGAATTCCTTGAAACCATGGTCAGAGAGTACTAAAAGGAGTGTATCCTCGTCTATTTTTTCGTAAATACCCCCGAGAAGTTCGTCCATTGTTATATATAATTGTTCAATCCTCTCTTTATTATTTATGAACATATGCTGTATCCTGTCAGGGATATCAAAAACGATGGCAATCACACCTTCCTTCATATCGTCAAGTGATTGAAGAAAGATTTTTTTTCTCTCGTTATAGAATGAATAAGATTGCTCTAAGAAATCTTCTTCGGATATTATTCCCTCTATTAAAGCCCATGTATCCTCGGCAAAACCAAGTGTAGAGAAATTACCATGAAGAGAATAGAGGTATCTTGCAAAAAGGGAAGGGAAGCTAATTGCCATAGCAGGACTCTTTGGAGATATATTAACCGGAGTGAGATAGAGTTTAAAGGGATTGCTCTCTTTTAGTAAGAATTTTGTAATACCTGTTATTGTAACTCCAATAGCCGCCCTGAAATTTAGTTCTATCCAGTCGGAATATACCCCTTTTTCAAGTCTAATGTTTCTACCCTGAATCCTCAGGATGGGTGGATTGTTACTCATATCTATTTGGAATGGAACTTTTAAAGTTTTTCCATCCCTTCTGAATGGAGAAGGCGGTCCAGGAATATGGGATATAATCCTGTTGTTATTCTTTGCTACTTCAATTATCAATCCACCTGTTATCTTTTTATCAATTATATTGATTTCATCGGTATAGTATAAAAATTCTCCCTGAGTTCCTCTGAGATCCGGGACTCCAAGTCCTGCTAAACATACACCGTTCAATCTCGGAGGAGGGAATGTCACAGGAACATTAAGTATTCTGCTAAAGATTCCGTATTCTCCGAGAATCTTCCAGAATGCCTTACTCATTCTATTTGAACGTATAGACGGCTTACCCAGGGGAATTCTGTATTTCCCTATTTGAATCGTTCTTCTCGCATCTTTAAAGGATGTATCTGCGCTCTCTAATTTATATCCCTGCGGAATCCTTTTTAGAAATCCAAAAATATTATGTTTTTCAGGGTTTACTCCGGTCTGGAATGTTGACCATGCTACCGGGGAGAGAGGAGGTAGTGTCGTTTCGAGTCTTTTGAAATCTCCGACTTTTGCAAGTCTTTCAAAATGAGGAAGTTTCCCTTCTTTTATTAATTTCTCTAAGAGTTCCGGATCCAGTCCATCCATTCCCAGCACAATAACCTTTCTTGCTAAAGGGGGATTTTCAATCCTTCGCCTCTTCCGAAAACGAATTAGCATCCTTAGAGGTAAGAGAAGGAGTGAAAGGATTAATGCTATTATTGCGATAAATGTTGCTAAAAAGGATCCAAAGAGAGCAAATCCTGCCCCTGGACCGATATATCCAAATAGATAGACAGGGAAAAAAATTAGTACAATTAACATTACCTTGTTTTTCAATGTTTTCATAAATCTCCTGAATGATTTTAATCTATTTATAAAGAAAAAAAAGTCAATGTGTGTTAAAGCACACAACCCCTAATTATAGCCACAGAGACACAGAGAACACAGAGAAATTAATGTGTTGGTCAGTTAGTCTGTTAGTGAGTTGGTGGGTAGGGGCAAGATATATCTTGCCCTCTGTAGGAGCGACATCCCTGTCGCGATATTTGTAGGGACAAGGTATAGAGGCTGTCTCATAATGTCATTGCGAGGGACGAAGTCCCGAAGCAATCTCGGAAGGGTTCTGTGCTGGGTTTCCAACCCTACGAACCCCACGAACTCAATAAACTCGGTTTTTTAGCCACGGTTCCTGCACGGTTTGAGATAGATGTAGGGGCGAGGTTTCCTCGCCCACCCTTTGGGTCAGGTAACCTGACCCAAACAAATTCCGAAAGAGGGCAAGACATGTCTTGCCCCTACAAAACTACAAAACAGAATTTTCTTTGCGGGCTTTGCGGACTTTGCTCCCTTTTGCGTGAAAAATGGGGGATGATGGTGTGCTCTTCCTCTTAAATTACAAATTAAAGGGGTGGTGATGGGCCCTTTCGTTCATCTGTGTTCATCTGCGTTTATCTGCGGTTAAATTCTTGGGTGTGGGGAGGGGTAACAAAGTAATCATTTCTGAACCGTGTTAATCCGTGGCAAAAAATGGGAGGGGTTGGGAACAAAAACCCTTGACATTATTCAAAAAATCCTTAACTTACATCCAACTCATATGATAAATGTAAATCTGTTTAATCGGTTTATAAATCCCAAAAAGGAGGTTAGAGAATGTTTTTAGTTATCTTATCTTTTGCCCAGTGGGTAGACCTTGGAATTTCTACTGAGACAACCCCGAAGTATAATATTATCCAGGATAGGGGAGAGAGCATAAGGATAGAATTTACTATAAAAGGATTCTATCTGGATGAATGCGAAATCGACGGACAAATATATTCAACTGTCAGAATACCCTCTCTTGTGGATCGTCTTGAAAAGGGATATCCTTCCCTTCCAAGGATGGCAAAGAGCATCATCATTCCTGATGATAAAAGAATGAAAATAAGGGTCATAGAAAAGGATGTTGAGAGGAGAAAGATTCCTCCTGTAGCACCGTCAAAGGGTAATCTCTATAGGAATGTGGACCCATCCACTGTTCCTTACACATTCAGCGATTTCTATTCTTCAAGTGAATTATTTCCAAAAGAGATTATAAGTCTCTCCAACCCATTTATCAAGAGAGATTTCAGAGGGATTACTATCTATTTCAATCCCTTAAGATATGATGCATCGACAGGGGAATTGGAAATTACAAAAAGGATAGTAATAGAAGTCTATTCAGAAGGATTCGGAAAATTAAATTTAAAAGAAAAACCTACCCGTTCCATCTCACGGAGTTTCAAACCCTTATACAGTGATTTCTTTATCAATTATAGAGAAACAAGATATGATACCATAAACGAACACGCCGGCAGAATGATAATCATCTGTCCGAATACTTATCTCTCAGAGATGGATTCCCTTGTTGAATGGAAGAGAAAGAAGGGCATAAAGACCGATCTATATGACCTATCTTCGATTGGTAACAATGAAACCGATATCAAAAACTTTATTCAGAGTGAATATGATGGAGAAGGAGTCACATTCTGTCTCCTGGTTGGAGATGGAGACGAACTCACCCCTGCAACAGGAACTATGGGCGATGCAAGTGGTGCTGATGCCGATCCGGTCTATTCATACACTGCAGGTAGTGATAATTATTCAGACCTCTTTATATCCCGATTCTCGTCTGATAACCATTCTGCAACGAAAATAAGGAATCAGGTGATGAGAAATATAAAATATGAGAGGGACCCCATAGCAGAAGCATCCTGGTATCACTGGGGTCTTGGTGTTGCCAGTAATCAGGGAACTCCAACAGATATTGAGAGATGTAACTGGCTTCGGGATACGCTTCTTTCGAGTGTTCAGCCATATTTCACCTATACCTCAATTGATTCGAGTTATGACCCCTGGGGCACTTCCACAATTATAGCCAATGCCATAAATGAAGGTAGAAGTATAATAAACTATATAGGGCATGGGGGTGTATCAGGATGGAGTAATGGTGGAGGTTTCGATATCGATAATATAAATAATCTTACCAATGACTGGAAACTCCCTCATGTAATATCGGTTGCCTGCAATGTTGGTGAATTCAATGGTAACAATTGTTATTGCGAAGCATCTGTTGATGCAGGTACACCTGAAAACCCCACTGGATTCCTCACAAATTGGGGTTCAACAATCGGTCAGTCCTGGGTCCCTCCCTGTTATGGCCAGGAAGGCGCCATGAATCTCTTAGCCCATTATAGAGCAAATACAGCTGGTGGAATATATTTCAACGGCGCTTCCTATATGATCGAACATTATGGCGGTAGCGATAGCACAGAAGGTGTTGAGATGGCACAAACCTGGCATATCTTTGGTGATGCTTCTGTCCAGCTCAGGACAGATACACCGGATACCCTTGAGGTAAGCCATCTAGGATTTATCCCCCCGGGTTCTGCTCCTTTTGTTGTTACGGCCAAGGATAATGATGGAATAACACCAATAGAGGATGCTCTGGTCTGTTGTTACTCGTTAGAAGATACTATTCTTGAATCAGGATATACCAATTCCTCTGGTGAGGTTACTCTATATCCTAATCCAGGTAGTTCTGCTACAGGCAATTATATTTCAGTAACCGTTACTGCTTTTAACTATATACCTTCGATGGATTCTGTCATAGTAGCTGTTCCTGCCAACTGGACGATATCACCTGAGTCCGTTCAGGTAAACACACCTACCGATGTCACTGTAACGGTCAAGGATTCATCTATGGCCAATTATCCGGGTGTGGAGATACATATCCTTGGTTATGGTGTTAATCTATATGATACAACCGATGCCGCAGGTGTTGCGGTTATTAATGTTGATGCTCCTTATGGAGAGGACCTCCTGGTTATCGGAAGGGATACAACAGAGACCTGGGACCTCTTTGTTGATACCCTGCCTGTATATGGGGCAATAAATCTAAGTTCTCAAGACATTGGTGGTTATTCGGA
>JAGLZA010000155.1 GCA_023131835.1 Caldifarciminota bacterium | reverse complement strand
TCGTCATCTTTGAATGCATCTTTAAAGATAAATATCCCATGCTCTTCAAGCAAATTGCGCCAATATTTTAATGCATTTTCGTTTGATTTCAATGCATATTGTTCATCAAGACTGCTACCTAAATATTTCCGCACATCTTTTGCCATATTAGACACTGAATCAGAACTTTTGAATTCAAAATCAATAAAAATTTTCTGTTTTGCCGGATTTACATTGTCATACAATTCAGTTAAATTTTCCCTTAATGCCATTGCCTTACGAATCAGATAGAGCATTGTGGGTTCTATCAGATCAATTTCCTGTCTGGGTAATGTGCGAAATGATTGCAACGGTGTTTCTTCTTCTGGTGGTTCCGGAAAGAAAAATAAAGCCAAAGGTCGCTTGAATATTTTGTAGGCAAGTTTTTCCAGTTGTGAATATGATGGACTCGCATTTCCATTTTCCCAGTCCTGAACCACTTTAGCAGTCACACGTTTACGCTTGATCTTATCAACAACATCTTCTATACTGTATCCAGCCGTTTCCCTTGCCCACCGCATAATATCAGGATTTACAGGAATGGATTCACTCATACACTCACCTCAATAATTTTCATAGTATCATTGCCGAAAATATCCACAACCTTGACTGCCACCTTATACCGCCCAGACTTACATTCATGGAATGGGGTTTTCAGTTCCAGCTCCCGATCTTTCTTAATGCGGAATGATTGCCATTCATTTTCAAAGATAAAGTCGCCTGTCCAGTATTCTTCTGCCTCACCAGTCTCTTCATTTTTGATGGCAATGAGCTCCCGCTTACTTTCAAAGTCAAAGTCCACGCTCCAGTAATCGATCCAGTCGGTCCAATTCTGTGTCAACACTTCGCGGGTTATGATTCCTTTTTTATCCTTGCTTATCTTTACGATCTGACCTTTTTCCACCACAATCTTGTTCTTGCCTACTTTTAGGCTTTCTGCAACATTGTCTACAATGTCCTGTGAATAAAATACTGAAAAGTCGGTCAGCTCAACAGCAATGGATTTTTTCTTGACATGCGGCCTGACCTCTATGTAAGAAACATCATGGAATACCACCTGATTCTTTTCCACTGCCCGCTTGTCAAATACATCACGAGGAATGTATTTCATGGCAAGGTCAATGCCTTTGGTTTTCGCTTCGTCAAGAATGTTGGGGAATAGCCCCATCTCAAATTCAAAGCCAAGGATATCGGCACGAGAGATGCGCTTTTCGCGGCATTCAAGTATTACCTCTTCCACATACAGGCGTGTGACCGGCAGGTTCACCGGCCCCACTGCCACCATGCGCCCTGCCTTTTTGGCATGGAATGTCTTGAAATTTTCCACAGATTCGGCGCGGTAGGCGTGAAGGATAAGGTCAACGAAATGCTTTTCCTTTGCTTCAAGCTGTTTTAGTTTTTCTTCTTCCCGCAGGCTGGTATTCACACCGATGTAATGCTGGCGCTCGTACTTGCCGAGGTTCAGGATCTCAAAGGCGCGCCAGTCATTTTTATCTTGCTTTAACTGCCGCTGCACGCCTATCATTCTCTTGCGTGTGGTGTGGATAGCGAACTTGCCAAGGTCGGAGGCAATCCACTTGCGGCCGAGTTTTTCTGCGACTGCTGCTGTGGTGCCTGAGCCGCAGAAGAAGTCGGTTACGAGATCGCCTTCGTTGGAAGAGGTATTAACTATACGTTCGATAAGTGGAACCGGTTTTTGAGTAGGATAACCAAGAGATTCAACTGCTTGAGAATTAACTGGTGGAATATCCGTCCATACCGACTGGACAACCCGCCCAGGCATTTCATCCAGATAACGTTTATATTGTGGTTTTCCCTTTGATGTTAAGCCTATTTTACCTTCAGATATTAATCGATCTATATTTTCCTGTGTCCACCTCCAATGTGTACCAGATGGTGGTGCAATTTCCTTACCAAAAAAGATGCGTGAAGGCCCTTCACCTGACGCTGTTGCATTATCCCAGCGAAACTTGCGTCCTTGTTCGTCTGTTTGGTTGTAATGGCTTTTTAGATAGCTTTCGTTATACGCTTCATAAACTGGATTGTAAATCCACTTATCCTTTTTTGAATAAAGTAATATCGTATCGTGAATAATAGGTATCGACTTTGTTCCGCTACGACTCGCTACACGTTGCCATTGGATGTCAACTCTAAAATTATCCTTTCCAAACACCTCATCCATAACCAGCCGAATATAACTATTCACCCGCCAGTCACAATGCACATAAATACTCCCATCCTCAGCCAGCAGATCCCGCATCA
>JAGLZA010000154.1 GCA_023131835.1 Caldifarciminota bacterium | reverse complement strand
CTCAGTACTCCAACCCCTAAATCCTATTTCGGCACAGATTTTCACTGATTAAACTGATTGTTTAGATATCTTGTTCTTTTGTAGGGGCAAGATATTTCTTGCCCTCTTCCCCGGGGAGGGTCGAGTTGGGCCCTAAATCCCAAATCCTACCTTCGACTGGTGACTGATGACTTTAGACTAATCCTGTAGGAGGGACTTCCCAGTCCCGACCTACTTTGCTTTGGGGTGGTGCTTGTGTCAAAAGTCAAGCTTGTCCCGTGGAATGCGAAGCTATTCCACAAGGGGCACCGAGTATAGTAGGATTTGATAAAATACAATCCCGAACCTGGTAAACTTGACAAGCC
Organism: Caldifarciminota bacterium; assembly: GCA_023131835.1. Lineage (GTDB taxonomy): Bacteria > Hydrothermota > UBA3072 > UBA3072 > UBA3072 > JAGLZA01. The sequence goes on along the minus strand of JAGLZA010000154.1, from coordinate 31,036 downwards.
TGAAAAGCATTGTATATTTTTTACTTAATGATGGAAGAATCGCTCAATTTAAGTGAAGGTAAGTAAGGGAGATTTATGAAAGGACAAATTTATTCTATGATAGGGATGTATCCCGCCCCACAGTTGATGAGCGGAATGTATATCCGATATAGATGCATATATTCCCAAAGTGGAATGATATCCAACACTGTCCGATATAAAAGAGTTATATTAAATGCCCCCCCGCCTGTAAAAAGGAAAAATATATAATGTTATGAAACTAACAAAACAAAAGGGAGATAAAAATTATGAAAAAAATAAGCAAAATTAAAGTAGGAATTATTTTTGGTGTTATCTTTGGCATAATTGATGTGGTACCGATGATATTTATGAAAATGGCCTGGGATACACTACTGTCTGCATTTTCTATGTGTATAATTGGGGGTTTTCTCATAGCAACGTCAAATTTGAAACTGAATAATATCTTAAAAGGAATGGTAATTTTCTTTTTGATAGCTGTTCCAATGATAATAATAGTTGGTGCAGGTGCACCTAATGAGCTAATTCCAATGTTATTTGCAAATTTGATTATAGGAAGCCTGATGGGTTATTTCATTGGTCGTTTTGGAGAAAACAAATCAGATAATGTCAAAAATGGATTGTCGCAGACGGCGTGAGAAAAGGGGGAATGGGGGTTGTCCCCATATGGAATAGTTACACATTCCACGGGGTAAACTTCTTGACTTTAAACTGCTTATCCAAACCCGGGGTAGCTTCAATCTTTTTTCTTGACTTTTCCTCTATCTTATTATACTATCATAAGTGAAATGAGAGGTGATACAGTCAAAATACCCAGTAGGCAGGATGGAACGGATATAACCCCAAATTGGAGGTATATCTGCAATTAACTGCGGATATAAACAAGTTAGGCGAAATAGTCGAAAACTAAAATTTATAAGGAGGATTAATTATGAGTAAAGGACCATTAGATGAAAAAGGGGGAATAGTTTTTTGGATCTTTGGGATCCTTCAAAGTACTTCTTTAGGTTTGATAATTTTTTTGATTTTCAAATCGCTTAATACTATTGCCGGATTTAGAGTGGTTGGATTGGATACACAAATTCTTCTGAGCATCTTATTTCCGGTTTTTTTGTTGATGATTGAATATATAATATATTCTAAAATTGAAGGGCGGTGAAAAGGGGGACTGTGCTTGTCTTCTTGACTTTAGACTGCTTATCTAACCCCGGAGTAGATTCAATCTTTTTTCTTGACTTTCCCTCTATTTTATTATACTATTATAAGTGAAATGAGAGGTGATACAGTCAATGAAATATACACATGAGGAAAGATAATCAATCCTTTGGATAATTTACAAATGGGAGGAGCTGATAAATAAAGATGAAAAAGAGCAACTATAGAGAAGTATATCCGAAGTTTACTTCGGATATAACACCATATTGGAGGTATATCTGCAATTAACTGCGGATATGAACGAGTTATATGAAATTGTATCCTATAACAATTGAGAATAGATAATTTAAAAAGATGAAGGAATCCTTGCCTTCAAGAGACAAGTCTAAACAAAATTCGTACGGAGGTAACATATGCGCCTATATCTGATAAACCCACGCGATCCGTTATTGAGCATTACAAAGGTAAAAGAGAGCTACTGGGACCAGTACGTTAACTGGAAGCCACTTAGCCTCTTGGTCTTGGCCGGCCTAACCCCTCCCGATTGGGACATCACGGTGGTTGACGAGAATCTCGGCGTGCCTGACTACACAGATATGCCACGCCCCGACTTGGTAGGGATAACCGCCTTCACTTCACAGGCAAACCGCGCTTACAAAGTGGCGTCCGAGTTCCGCAGCCGCAGTGTGCCCGTGGTAATGGGTGGCATCCATGCTACCATGTGCTTAGAGGAGGCCTTAGAGCATGTAGACGCTGTGGTGACTGGCGAAGCGGAGAGTATCTGGGCGCAGGTTTTGGAAGACGTTCAGCAGGGCACCTTGAATCGGGTTTACACCGGTATACGATTGGAAATGGACAAAGTCCCACTAGCCCGGCATGACCTGCTGCCAACCGGCTATCGCTTGGGGTCAATCCAAACAACACGCGGTTGCCCGCTCGACTGCAGCTTTTGCAGCGTCACCGCATTCAACGGAAAAATCTATCGACATCGCCCGATTGAGAACGTAATCCAAGAGTTCAAATTGATTCGGGAGAAGTATATTCTCATAGTGGACGACAATCTCATCGGCACTCGTAAGGACCATATCGCCCACACAAAGGACCTGTTTCGGGCCATGATAAAGGCAAATTTTGGCAAGAATTGGATATGCCAGGCGACAATTAACATAGCCGACGACGAAGAATTGCTTACACTAGCTGCAAAAGCTGGATGCTCCGGTGTTTACATTGGCTTCGAGTCGCCAAGCGTGGAAGGGCTGGTGGAGCTCAACAAGAAGTTCAACATCCAGAAAGGAGGCGATCTCAAGGCCTCCGTTCGTCGGATACAGCGGCATGGCATTCTGGTGGGTGGCTCGTTCATCATGGGACTTGACGTTGATAAGCAGGGCATCGGGCAGCAGATAGCCGATGCAGCCAATCGCTGGGATCTGGACATCCTCAACGTGCACTTCCTGACGCCATTCCCTGGTACACGCCTGTGGAAAAAGATGGAATTAGAAGGCCACATTGTCGCTAACTCCTTTCCGGAGGATTGGAAGTACTACACACTGAAATTCCCGGTAGCCAGATACAAGCACCTGTCCTGGGCTGATATACTTAGTGAGAATGAGGTCTGCCTCCGAGCTTTTTACTCCTACCCGCGCATCCTGCGCAGGGCGGTCGGACACTTGTTGCGAAGACGCAAACTCGTCACTTCCCTGGTAATCGCGGGGACCAACTTTTCCTATAGAAGCACGTTGCGAACCTACCATGAGAAATTCCAGGGATTGAACTTGTCCCGGGGTGAAGCCCAAGTAAAAAAAGAACCTCCTGAGGTAAGGGATGAGGTATAAACATCCATATATAGGCAAGATAAGGAAAGCGTGAGGACTTGTGGCGCGAGAAGCCGGGGCACAACTTCATATAACAGCGTGTTTTTCGGCTACGCTTCGTGCAAATTTATATTCCGACCGAAGGATAAGTCGACTTTTGAGTAGGAAAATTAAAGAGGTTTAAAGAGGGACGGGGGTTGACATTGTGGCAGTAACTCCAAAAATAATTCCTTATTTTTTAATTAAGTTCAACCTTCCCGATTGATCAATTTCTCTTGACAATTTTACAACTTTCTAACTGTACCACCATGTGTTTGAACTTTTTCGACAATGGGTAAAGAGGACGGAGGTTGACTTTTTGACTTTAAACTGCTTATCTAACCCCGGAGTAGATTCAATCTTTTTTCTTGACTTTCCCTCTATTTTATTATACTATTATAAGTGAAATGAGAGGTGATACAGTCAAAATATCCAGTAGAGAGTCTGGAACGGATTTAAGAAAGATAAAAAGTCCATTAGACAATATACAAGTGGATAAGGGGGACTTATGAAAGAACAAATTTATTCTATGATAGGGATGTATCCCGCCCCACAGTTGATGAGCGGGATGTATATCCGATATAGATGCATATATTCCCAAAGTAGAATGCTATCCGACGCTGTCGGATATAGGGAGACCTGCAATTCCGCACTAAGCATATATAGGATACCTTCATATTATAGTTAGTGGTGTAGAATGTCAATGACGGGAAAATTAGGATTGGGTAATAGCTGATTGGCTGCTCTTGCGATTTTAAAGGATAATATCTTAAGAATGGGAGGGTGGTTTGATGAATAAGTTTGGTGTTCAGATATCGAAGCGGAGGATTGTTGAGTTTTGTAAAGGGAATCATATCCGAAGATTGTCTTTGTTTGGCTCTGTTTTGCGGGATGATTTTTCGCCTAGTAGTGATATTGATATGCTTGTTGAATTTGAGCCTGACTATGTACCGGGTTTTTTTGATTTGATTGAGATGGAAAAAGAGCTTTCTTCTATGCTCGGCGGGCATAAGGTCGATTTGAGAACTCCCAATGACTTAAGTAGGTATTTTCGTGATGATGTGTTAGCTGAGGCGGAGGCGGTGTACATTGAAAGCTGATTTGGTTCGTGTTCATCACATGTTGGATGCAACCTATGAAGTATTGGGGTTTTCCGCTGATAAAACACGGCTCGATCTGGATACTGATCGGATGTTGTGCCTCTCTCTTGTCCATCTATTGGAGATTATTGGTGAGGCTGCCGTTGGTATATCTTTAGAGTTCATAGAGAAATATCCTCAAATTCCTTGGAGTGACATTGTTGGGATGCGTAACCGTCTTATCCACGGCTACTATGACATAGACCTGGATGTTGTCTGGAAGACCGTTAAAGAAGATATTCCACCTCCAAAAGCTAAACTCGAAAAAATCATTGAGCACGAGGGATTCCTGTGAATCTGTTCTCTCATGAAACGATGAGCATAAAGTCCTTGATATTCGAAGGGAGGCGTAACAGCAGATAACAAAGCGTATCTGGCTTCGTATGGTCGGCGCTCTGCCAAAATCCCTTGCCACACTCGGAACTTCGGATACCTTCAAATCGTTAGGCGAAATTTTGTATAAATCAGGAGAAGTGTATATGAAGAAGTTAATAATCTGCATTACCCTGCCACCCCCGGGGTATTGAGAACATTCAACGGTATTTTGTGTTTAATAACGAGAGGTAAAGGATATGGCATACGATAGAGGATATGAGAAGGCTGCTCATCTATATGATTTATTTGATAGGAAAGAAGGCATTTTATGAGAGTCATTAAGTTCATAATGATACTTTCTTTATCTTTAGTACTACAAATTCCTTTCTCAGTGTTTTCTCATACGGATGAAGTCAACCCGGAGATCTGTATGTACATTTTTTATGAGCAGGACTGTGAGAGTTGTCAGAATATAATAATTGAATTTCTACCTCAAATGTTGCCTGAATATCAAGACCGTGTGAATATAAAATACTTTGAACTAAGTATTCCTGAAAACTATGAGGCATTGGTCAAGTTTGAAGAAGCCTATAAAATCACGGCTCTTGAATCTCCAATTATTATCATAGGGAAATATTTGTTGGATTATATTGAAATCAGGGATGAACTTGAAAAGATAATGGATGAGTATTCAAAAAAAGGGATTCCTTTTCAAAGACCGGAGTTAATTAGCAATGCCCAATATACCGAAATACCTGTCTGGGAAGAGCAAATAGGAAAAGAAGATAGCATTAATAAGCCTGAACTACCAACAAAAACCTATCTTGCCTATTTTTATGAACCAGGTTGCAAGGAATGCGACCGTGCTGAATATCGGATCAAGTATTTGCAATGGAAATATCCAAATCTGGTGGTTAAGAAATTTAACATTGTAGATACAGAGACAAAGAAAATGGCAGAGGCACTTGGTGAACTTTATAATATGCCTGACATGAAACGAATAGCCACCCCTTCTGTCTTTATTGGACAGGATTATTTAATTGCCGGGGATGTAAATGAGAAGAATTTGATAGCGCTTATCGAAAAATATGAAACTACAGGAACAATGCCACCCTGGGAAAAGGTAGAAGATCACTTAAAAGAGGCCGAAAAAAACATTGTCAACCGATTTAAGGGACTGGCGATAACTACAGTGCTCTTTGCTGGACTCGTGGATGGAGTCAATCCCTGCGCTTTTGTGACCATTGTCTTCTTTATTTCGTATCTTGCCTTCGTTGGAAGGAAGGGAAGGACATTATTGCTTGTTGGATTATCTTTTACTGTAGCCGTATTTACGACTTACTCACTAATTGGATTGGGACTTCTAAAATTCCTCCAGTCTTTGAGTTTTATACCCATCCTGGCGAGAATCGTTTACTTGTTGACAGCAGCCGGAGCGTTTATACTCGGAGTATTATGCATTTACGATTATACAAAGTATAAAGAAGGCGATTATGATGATTCAATATTAAAACTGCCCGATTTTCTACATAAGAAAATCAACAAGGTCATCCGCGAAAAGGTCAGGGTGAGAAATTATCTTCTTGCTTCCTTTGTCACAGGTTTCTTCATCTCGATCCTTGAATTCGCCTGCACCGGTCAGGTCTATTTGCCTACTATAATATTCGTTACAAATATTCCCTCGTTAAAAGCAAGGGCGATTTCCTACCTTGTGGTTTACAATTTCTGTTTTATCTTACCGCTGGTGCTTATCTTTTTGCTTGCATACACGGGTATGACTTCAGAGCGTTTGACTGTTTTCTGGAAGAAGGAGGGTAAAATAGTGAAACTTTTGATGGCTGTTGTGTTTTTCAGTCTGGCAGGACTTTTGATATTTTATATTGTTTAGAGAGTAAATGAAATGAATACTATACGTATTACAATCTTAATTTCAGCATCGGTTCTTATCCTGCTACTGGTTGGACTCTTTGCTGTTAAAACCGATAAATCCAAAGGAAGTCCTGCTATTCCAGATATCCAATTTAAAGAAACGATTTTCGACTTTGGGACCGTATATAAAGGAGATAAGGTTAACCATGTTTATAAGTTCAAAAATGTTGGAAAGGGTGTTCTGAAGATATGGAAGGTTAGAAGTTCCTGTGGGTGCACGGCCATCAATCTCACTTCAAGCGAGGTTGAACCAGGCAGGTACGGAGAGATTAAAATGACATTCAATTCAAAAAATTACTATGGGAGTATAAAAAAGAGAGTTTATGTCCATTCAAATGATTCTGATGAACCCATAGTTACACTGGAGATAAGAGGGATTGTTAAGATTGATGTTGCGGTTAAACCTACAGGGTTGAACTTGAGAGAGATTTATAAAGGAGAGAGTGTCTCTCATAAGTTGAAGGTGCTTCCTGTAGCACTTGAGGAGTTGAAGATAAAGAAATTGAAAAGCACCTCGAAATATCTTACAATGGAGAGGGCAGAATATTCTAAAAGAGACAAAAAGGAATTTGAGATTACAGTAACTTTGAGTCCTAAAGCGCCTCCAGGAAGATTTTCTGAGACATTAAGAATCTACACCAACAGTAAGATACAGCCTGTAATCCAGGTCCCTGTGTGGGGAACAGTTATCGACAGAATCAAGTTATCTCCTGATAAATTTAACTTTGAGGTTCAGCAGGGAGATTCAGTAGTCTTTGAAATAATATTGGATAAGGGAGGAAGAAGATGGCTTAGCATTAACAAGGTCAGGGACGAATTAGGATGTTTTACTGCCGGACTGATGTTTTTAGGACAGGAAGGGGGTAGAAAAATATACAGGATAACATTGAAACCAGGGTCTGACGCTCCGCGGGGGAGCATCAAGGAGCATTTGCTTCTCTATACCGATGACGAGAAACAGCCTATCATTAAAATTCTTCTCAATGGCGTTATTCAATGAGTGGTGATTTATAGTTAAGAATTATTGTCCTTCTCATCAATTTGATTATCCTGAAATTTTTCAGAAAAACACTTGACAAATTGAATATTGGTGTATAATACAGATATATGTTATTAACATATAAGGTTAAAATAAATTTTTCCCTTGGGAGCAATTATGTGTAATGACACTGACAGGTACTGTAATCTTGAAGGGAAAGGTGTATGCAGTTGTGATAGTCATCTCAGTCGTTTTATCGAGCCGAGGCTTCTCCTTTTGCTTAGAGAAAAAGAATCCTATGGTTATGAACTTATCCAGGGGATAAATGACTTTCCTTTTTCTGATGTTTCTCTTGACCCCGGCGCAGTATACAGGTCATTGAGAAGTATGGAGAAGGAGGGGTTGATAAGTTCCAAATGGAATACCAAAGGTACAGGTCCTGCAAAAAGAAATTATCGAGTTACCAGGGAAGGGGAAGAAAGACTCTTTGCTTGGGTTGTAAGTCTAAAGAAAAGGAAAAAGGCGATAGAGAAATTCATTGCGGCTTATGGAAAACAGGATAGGAAATGACAGATATGTGTTGTGAGGTACCCTTAGAGTATCCTGATTCCATGGTGGTTACTGTTAAGGGTAGTGGATGTTTTAGTTTTTTAAGGAGAATCCTTAAAAAAGGAGGTATAAAGATGTGTTGTGAGAGTCCTAAAGGACACGCCAGGCACAATGATGGTTGTGGATGTAGCCAGCCGCACAGGTTTTTGACTGAAGGGGCGCAGATCGAAAAACTTGAGGAATATGCTAAATCCCTCGAGAAAGAGTTGTCAGGGGTTAAGGAACAAATTGAAGAACTCAAGAAAAAAACTTAAAGAAGGAGGAGACTAAGATGCGTAGACTCTTGTTTGGATTTTTTGGGGTATGCGTTGTTGGATTTGTACTAATAGCTGCAACTACTGAAGAGAAGTGTGAGCACCATAAAGGTAAATTTTGTGAATTGAAAAAGGATGCAAAGATTGAGGTTAGCAACATCGAAGACGGAGTTATTATAAAAATTACATCGGATAAACCTAAATTGGTTAAACAAATCCAGGAACGTGCAGCTAAATGGGGGAGTGAATGCAAGCACGATTCAGATGAATGTAAACACAAAAAACACAAGCATAAAGAAGGTTCCACCGAATGCGAGAAAAAGTGTGGAACCGTGGAGTGCCACCACTGAACTCTTTGAGCTTCACAATTACAACTGGATTTAATTGCGAATATCCGGGGAGCGGTATTTAACATCGCTCCCCAAATTGTTGTTGATAACTTTGGAAAGACATTAGATGAAATTGTTTTTCGAGAGGAAATGTTTTAAAGGGTTGTGAAACTGTCTAAAACAAATGCTTAATAAATTAGAAGGTTTTTTGGAATCAGTGCCCATTAATTGGCTTCTTGATGGTGAACCTTTTGTCAGATATCGGACATTGATAGATATTCAGGGTAGAGAGGAGGATGATAAAGAGGTCGTAGCAACTAAAAGGTTAGTTTTTAAGCATCCATTGATCAAGCAAATTTTTGACCAACGAAATAAGGATGGTTACTGGGGCACTCCCAGAGATATCTATACCTGGTGGCCTAAAAAAGATACAACTTTTTGGTTGTTGGGAGTCCTGGCTGACTTTGGCTTTACAAAAGAAAACAAAAAAATTGCAAATGCCTGTGAATATGTATTTAGCACACAATTCCCTTGTGGTGGGTTTGGGTGGGCACCTCCGCCTACGCCTGCAGACTGTTACACTGGCATATTAGTTGAATCGTTAGCAAAGTTAGGATATGGGACTGACCCACGAATAAAGAAAGCTTATGAATGGCTTTTAGAGCGACAGCGTCTTGACAACGGTTTTTGGTGCAAGAATACAGGACTGCCTGGCAGAGTGAGGGAGAAAGAACCGAGTTGTGCATTTGCAACCCTGTGTGTTTTAGGTGCTCTGGCCCAAAATCCTGAACTTAAAAAAAGTGCTATTGCACAGAAAGGTGTAGAATTTCTGCTTAAATGTTGGGAAAATAGAGGCAAGATAAAATACGCTGGCCATGATTCTAAGATTGGCAAAGGTTGGGAAAAACTCAAGTATCCTTTCACCGACTATCGAATTCTGAAATATTTAGATATCCTTTCACAGTTTGAATTTACAAGGAATGATAACAGGATGATTCAAATAATGAATGATCTTATCACAAAGCGAGATGAAAAGGGATGCTTCTATGCCGAGACAGTGCATAAGGTCTGGTCAGATTTCGATTTTGGCCAGAAGAAGTTATCCAGTAGATGGATAACCTTAATAGTATATCAGCTTGCCAAAAGAGTAATGCAGACACTCTAAAAACACAAAGAATATAACTTAAGGGGTCGAGGGTAATTTAGGGTTTAGGATTTCGGGTTTAGAAAATTGGAATTAATTAAACTCTCCTCTGTGTTCATCCGCGTCCATCTGTGGTTAAATTCTTAGGTATGGGGATGGGTTCTATAATTCAGTTCAATCAGTGAAAATCTGTGTCTAAAAAATGGGTTGAGATGGGATGCATTTTGCATTTTTCACTTTGCAATCTTCATTTTTCATTGGAGCGAAGCGACGAGTCCTCTGTGAAAAAAAGGGGAAAGGGTAGAGAGTTTTCTCTCTTTAATTACAAAGTTTTAGGGATGGTGGTGGGCTTAGCGCTCTTTGCTCCCTTTGCGAAGTTTGCGAGAAAAAAGGGGAAGTAGGGGGAATTTTACCCCCTTGACAAATTGGAAAAATCTGCTTTAATAATTTTAACGGTAAAAAGAAGTGGGTGAAAAGCCCACGCAGCCACGCTACTGTGTAGGGTTCCGAAATCGCAGGGAATGCCACCGGAGTTTTTTTTAGGGAAGGTGGGAGAGTAGGACTAAAGCCCTGAGATAGAATACCTTACCGGTGTACATCAATATGGATTTTAACCTCGAGGAAGGGTTAAGCTGCACATCTCGAACACTGATGTGTCCTACCACGGGTTTTGAAAGTTTTCAAAAAGGAGGACTTATGGACTGGCTTATCAGAAAAAGGTCTGGCGAGATTATGCCATATAATAAAGTGAAGATAGAGGTTGCAATATCTAAGACACTTAAAGCAACCAACACAGAGGAAAATGCAACAGAAATAGCCAATCAGGTAGAGACCTCTCTATATATGAACTTTTTCAAAAAGGGAAATATTCCCACTGTGGAAGAGATACAGAACTATGTGGAAGAGACCTTAATATTGAGGAACCTTACGGATGCTGCAAAGGCATATATCCTCTACAGGGAAAAGAGAAATGAGACGAGAGAGGTCAAAGGACTATTCGAAGATATAGAAGACCTTGTGAATGATTATCTAAAAAGAGAGGATTGGAGGGTTCAGGAGAATTCCAATATGAACTATTCCCTTCAAGGTTTGAACTTTTATATCTCTTCATCTGTTACTGCGAGATACTGGCTTGGAAAGATGTACCCGCCTAAGATGAGAGAGGCACACAACAATGGAGATTTGCATATTCATGACATTGGGATACTTGCTCCTTATTGTGTTGGATGGGACCTTTTAGACCTTCTTAAAGGAGGGTTCAGGGGGGCGAGTGGGAAGGTTGAATCTGCTCCACCAAGACACCTGCGAAGTGCACTTGGGCAGGTTGTAAATTTTATATATACACTGCAGGGAGAAGCCGCTGGTGCGCAGGCATTCTCAAATTTTGATACACTCCTGTCCCCCTTTATCAGATACGATGATATGAGTTATAAAGAGGTCAAACAGGCACTCCAGGAATTCCTTTTCAATATAAATGTCCCGACAAGAGTCGGATTCCAAACTCCTTTTTCAAACATCACGATGGACCTCAGAGTTCCGGAAGACCTTAAGAAGACAAAGGTTATCGTTGGAGGAAAGGAGCAGGGTGAAACCTATGAAGAATTTCAGCAGGAGATGAACCACATAAATAGAGCCTTTGCTGAACTTATGATGGAAGGAGATGCTAAGGGAAGAATATTCACATTCCCGATTCCGACATATAATATCACAAAGGACTTTGACTGGGAAAACGATGATCTTAGACCCGTGTGGGAAATGACAGGGAAATATGGTGTGCCGTATTTTAGTAATTTTGTAAATTCAGATATGCATCCTGAGGATGCAAGGAGTATGTGTTGTAGACTCAGGCTCGACAACAGGGAACTGAGGAAAAGGGGTGGAGGGCTTTTTGGTTCAAATCCTCTTACAGGTAGTATAGGCGTAGTTACAATAAATATGCCAAGGATTGGCCATCTTTCCCGCAATGAAGAGGAATTCTTCGATAGACTCGCCAATATTATGGAAACGGCAAAAGAATCCCTTGAGTTGAAAAGAAAGATTGTGGAGAAACTTACAGAGCAGGGACTCTATCCCTACACGAAATACTATTTGAGGGGAATAAAAGAAACGCAAGGGTCCTATTGGATGAATCATTTCTCTACCATAGGGCTTATAGGTATGAATGAAGCCTGTATGAATTTTTTGAAGATGGGTATAGGAACGGAAAAAGGAAGAGAATGGACAATAAAGGTGTTAAATTTTATGAGAGAGCAACTTTCTGAATTTCAGGAAGAAACCGGGAATCTATATAATCTTGAGGCATCTCCTGCAGAGGGTGCATCTTATAGATTGGCAAAGAAAGATAAGGAAAAGTTCCCTGACATCTACTCAATGGGTGTTTTTAGCCCGTACTATACCAATTCTGTCCATCTCCCAGTTGATGAGCCAATAGATATATTCGAACTCCTTCAACATCAGAATCCCATGCAGGTGTTATTCACAGGTGGGACTGTTGTCCATCTGTATCTTGGGGAAGCGATTACGGATTGGAGAATGGTGAGGAAACTAACGAGGATGATTGTAACAAGGTTTTCCCTTCCTTACTTCAGTTTCACTCCTACATTCTCTATATGCCCTGTGCATGGATATATTATGGGTGAGCGTTTCTATTGTCCTTACTCTCATTCAGAGGAAGAATTAAAGCAATTTGGGACGATAACCGAACTGGATGCCGAACAATTAAAGGAGATGGAACCTGATTCCTACAAGATTCTGAAGGATGATGAACCAAAAGAAAAAGTGAATATATTCTTAAATATTGAGAATAAGGAGGTGTAATGTGGAGGCATTAAAGGGAGTAAAGAACGTTGGGGTGAAAAAGGTTCTTGCTGTAAGGACGGAGGTCTATTCAAGGATAGTGGGCTACTACAGACCTATTCAGGACTGGAACAAGGGGAAAAGGGAAGAATTCAGGCAGAGGCATTACCTCAAAATAGGAGATGATAAAGAGAGTGATTAAGACCTTTGTTGGGACCAGCCTGATAGAATTTCCGGGGAGGATCGCATCCATTGTATTTATTGGAGGCTGCAATCTAAGATGTCCCTTCTGTCATAATCCGGAATTGGTTCTTCCGGAACTCATTACCCAGCAGCCCAGTATCCCGGAGGATGAAGTGATAGAAGACTTAAAGAAGAGAAAGGGATTTATTGAAGGGGTCTCCTTTACAGGAGGAGAACCCCTGCTCTATCCCGGATTACCCGACCTATTAAAAAGAATAAAGGAAGAACTCGGTCTTTCTATAAAATTGGATGTAAATGGGACACTACCTGATAGGTTGAAAGCGGTTCTTCCTTATGTTGATTTTATAGCAATGGATATAAAAACAGCACCTGAAAAATATTATCTTGCAACCGGGAATGGAACTACTTTTGAACAGATAGAAGAAAGTATAAAAATCATTAAAGGAACAGATGATTATGAATTCAGAACTACGATGGTGCCCAATATCGTTGATATTGACGATGTGAAGGAAATATGTAAAAGAATAAAAAGGGTTAAGAAGTATGTACTTCAGAGATATAGGAATGGGAAGACATTATCCCCCGAATTTTCCAATGTTTATCCGTATCAAAAAGGATATCTAAAAGAGGTAGCCAGAAGCATAGCGGAGTGCGCTGAGATTGTTGAGATAAGGGAATAGCTATAGGGACGGTGCTTGTCATCTTGACAATATCTTTTTGTTAAGTATTATACAGGTATGAGAAGGGCAAGGATTACTTATAAAGGTGCATATCACCATGTTATGAATAGAGGGATTATGGGTGCGGATATATTTTTAGGGGATAAGGCAAAGTATTATTTTCTTGAATGTATGGAGGGAAAGTCCAAGAAATTAAAAATAAGGATTTTTGGCTATTGTATTATGAATAATCATTATCATATAATCTTGGAGAACAGTTCAGGTAAATTATCTGAATTTATGAAGCAGTTGAATGGGCAATATGGAGTATATTATAGGAGATCGATGGGCGGAAAGGGATATGTATTTCAGAGCAGATTCAAATCAACCCTTATAGAAAAGGACAATTATCTAAGAATGGCAATAATTTATATATTACTGAATCCTGTAAGGGCAGGGATGGTGAAGAATCCTTATGACTATAGATGGTCAAGCATAGGAGAGTATTTTGCAAAGGGTGGTTCTACTTTCATTGACAATGAATTTGTAGAAGGATTAGTAGGGAATAGAGGGAAATTAAAGAAGTTGATGATGGAATGGATAAGTAAGGATTTGCCGATAAAAAAGACAAGGATTGGGGATATAATTGGAACAGATGAATTCTTATTTGATTCCATCCGGAAATTTGAAAGAAGAAGGAAGAAAAGGACATCAATGAATATGAGAGTGAGAGAATACCAGTTTAAACCCATAAATAAAATAATAAGAGATTTTGAAAGAGAGAAAGGAGTGAAACTGGAAGATATTAACGTTGAGGTTTACCATGGGAAGAGGTTGAGGGGAGAATTGTTAGTATTATTGAAGGAAGAAGGTGGCTTAACCTATAAAGAGATCATAAAACTTCCAATATTTCAATCTCTGAAATATTCATCTCTTGGATATCTTTACAAAAGAACCAGGAAAAGAACAAGAAAATGAAGAAATATTGTCAAGATGACAAGCACCGTCCCCACAGGGTCATTGGGAAGTGGAAGTGATAAATAAAGACGGAAAGTGGATTGGGGGCTGGTGTGCGTTTGTTTTTGACCTTCCTAAAATTTTCCTTGACTTTTCTTTTATTCTAACTTATAATTTGCTAAGAGAGAGAAAAAATTAAGAAAGAGAGTTTCTCAAAAAGGAGGGAAAGATGAAGATAAAAATATTTAGGATTTTATCTCTAATAGTTTTTCTTTTCCTGATTTGTGCTATCCCTGGTGGAGAGAAGGATTTGCTTGTGAGTTCTCCAAATGGGCAAGAGAATAATAAAGATTATGGAACATCACTGCGCTTTTTTATTGATATTTACGGACATAGCACTTCATTTCCGCTTCAGTTTGAAGTTCATGCATTAAGATTAGCTCTTGTCTATAGGGGTATAGGCGTGGGGACATCAGGGTTTAAGATTTATGGTAAAGACTTATTTGATGATTTCAAAAACAATCATAAGATAGTTGCATACTGGACTCCCCTTTACTTTTATTATATCCCCTTCTCCTCCAAGCAGAAAACCGGTGATGTAATACCTGTGGTTGCATACTCATATCTTGGGCTAAGTGCCTGGGGACTTAAACAAGCAAAATTCCTTGATTTTGGGCTTGGTTTTAACTTTTATCTATTAGACTTCCGTGCTGGTTACAATACAATCACTGCGGATAGTCGGAACTGCTTTTATAATTTTGAAAATAGTGATGATGTAAATGACTATCCGGTTAGTTGGAACGGTTTTTATATCTCTCTCAATCTCTCAACTGGATTTTGGATTGCGTTTTAATCCAAATTAGCAGGGCTCTGAACTGCATAAGGTTCAGGGCTGAAAGGAGGTTAAAATGCGTAAATCGTTATTTTTATTCGGGTTTATGATTGGGCTTGTGGGGCTCACATTTCAGCAATTGAATGCCCAATCAGTGGTCTCCACATCACCCGTACAAAATGAGTTGGGGGTAGTTTGTGGAATTAATATCCAGGCAACATTCGATACCACAATGAACTCTGCTACCATAGATTCAACGACATTTACTGTAAATGGTATGTCTTCTGGCAGACATTACGGGGTTTATTCTTATGATGGGCCCACAAAAAACGCTACATTTGACCCTTATGTAGATTTCGAGCCCGGTGAAATTGTATGGGTAACCCTATCAGCCGGGATACTAACAACCGACGCTGATTCAATCAATCCCTATTCTTGGTCATTTACTACAGAAGCCATAGATGGGAGTGCTAAATTTGCACCAAAAACCGATTACTCAACTGGAAGTGATCCCCGGTCTGTCTTTTGTTCTGACTTAGATTTAGATGGTGATATAGATTTAGCTGTTGCAAATGCGAATTCCCACACAGTCTCGGTTTTGCTCAATAATGGTGATGGGACTTATGCGCCAAAAACCGATTACTCAACTGGAACTTGGCCCTGGACTGTTTTTTGTTCTGATTTAGATTCAGATGGTGATATAGATTTAGCTGTTGCAAATTATAGTTCCCACACAGTCTCGGTTTTGCTCAATAATGGTGATGGGACATATGCGCCAAAGACCGATTACTCAACTGGAAGTAATCCCTCTTCTGTCTTTTGTTCTGACCTAAATTCAGATGGTGATATAGATTTAGCTGTTGCAAATGCGGGTTCCAACACAGTCTCTGTTTTGCTCAATAATGGTGATGGGACTTATGCACCAAAAACCGATTACCCAACTGGAGGTCAGCCCTTTTCTGTCTTTTGTTCTGATTTAGATTCAGATGGTGATATAGATGTAGCAACCGCAAATAGGTCTTCCAACACAGTCTCTGTTTTGCTCAATAATGGTGATGGAACTTATGCTTCAAAAACTGATTACCCAACTGGAACTGATCCCCGGTCTGTCTTTTGTTCTGACCTAAATTCAGATGGCGATATAGATTTAGCTGCTGCAAATTATAATTCCAACACAGTCTCGGTTTTGCTCAATAATGGTGATGGGACTTATGCTCCAAAAACTGATTACTCAACTGGAGGTTTGCCCCGGTCTGTCTTTTGTTCTGACCTAAATTCGGATGGTGATATAGATTTAGCCGTTGCAAATTATAGTTCCAACACAGTCTCTGTTTTGCTCAATAATGGTGATGGGACTTATGCTCCAAAAACCGATTACTCAACTGGAACTAGTCCCTATTCTGTCTTTTGTTCTGATTTAAATTCAGATGGTGATATAGATTTAGCTGTTGCAAATATTAATCCCAACACAGTCTCTGTTTTACTCAATCGGCCTACTCATGATATCGAGCTTTCAGCGACCTCTTATGATTTTGACGAAGTCAAAAAAGATAGCTCTGAAATCTGGAGTTTCAAGATTTATAATCTTGGGGTCGATAGCAATTTAGTAATAGACATCGCATCAAGCAATCCTGTCTTTACACCTGCACCAACCACAGACACAATACCTCCGGATGACTCGTTATCCGTAACCGTAACCTTTACACCTGATTCAGTAAAGGACTACACGGACTCGCTTACAATATCAAGCAATGACCCGGATGAGCCCGTGGTTTATTGTGTATTAACTGGCCAAGGCATTGAACAAGACATTGCGTTGTCCGATACAATTCATGATTTTGGTAGCGTTATGGTTGGAGATACAGCCATCTGGCAATACCTTGTTATAAAGAATGCAGGCACTGGTGTTGATTTGATTCTGGATAGTCTAATACTGAATGAATTAGAATTTTTCTATACTGGTGCTGTGTTCCCTGATACAATTGTTCCATCAGACAGTATACTGATTACCGTAAACTTTGCCCCAACCGATACTGGTGTGCATGCAGGGACCATAATGGTCTATTCAGATGACCCTGATGAAGGCGTAGTTTATTGTGTATTAAATGGCAAAGGCATTCAACAAGACATTGTATTATCCGATACAACTTATGATTTTGGCGATGTTGCTATCAGCGATTCTTCTGACTGGACATTCAAGATATTTAATCTTGGAAACGCTCCATTAGATGTTGACAGTTTGAAAAATAGCCTGACTGTCTATCAGGTAATATCGCCTTCTTTCCCACAAAATATACCACCCAATGATAGTGTAGATGTGACCCTCAGATTTACGCCGGATACAATAAAAACATATCAAGATACGCTGTCTATCTTCAGCAATGACCCGGATGAAGGTATTGTATATGTCTATCTCACAGGAAACGGAATAGATGAAACACCACCTGCTGCACCCATTGGCTTAACTGCTAATGGCTCAAATCCATCACCCTGGACCAGGGATTCTACATTTATTATCAACTGGACCAATCCCCCTGATGTGAGTGGGATAGCCAGAGCATTATATAAATTAGGTTCTGCACCTACATCGAATTATGATACTACAGGTTCTATGTCTGAAGCACCTCCAGATACAGTATTTTCAACCATAGAGGGAAGTATTCCAATGTATGTCTGGCTTGAAGATGGTTCAGGTAATGTGGATTATAATAACAACTCATCAGTCAATTTGAGATACGATATAACCCCGCCATCGACTGTTATCATAATTTCACCTTCAGATGGGGTATACCTGAACGACAGCACGGTTAATTTTATCTGGAATGAGGCAAGCGATATCCTGAGTGGTGTTGACCATTATGTTTTGCAGTATGCCTTAGATAATGGTTTCTCACAGGGCTTGGTTGAGACGACTATGGTTGATACTTCATTCATAGCAGTGCTTCCTGATACCATCTGCTACTGGCATGTAAAGGCAGTGGATGCTGTAAACAATGAAGGTTCATTCTCTACCACCTGGCAGTTTGAGGTTGATACGCAGGCACCAGCAACACCCATGCTTAACACACCTGTGGGTGGAATCTGGTTAAACAACACCAATGTTAATTTCCAGTGGTCAACTGTAACATTTACAACCGGTGAAGGAAAGGCTCAACCCTTTGGCGGAGGAGGTCCCGGAGGAATCAGGTTCTCACCGGTTCGTTACATACTTGAGGTTGATACCAATACATCATTCACCTCACCTATCGTTGTTGACACCTTAACAGTAACATCAACAAACATTACCTTAAATGAAGACTTCTATTACTGGTGGGTCAAGGCTTATGACCTGGCAGGCAACCAGGGTCCCTACGCAAATCCTGATTCTTTTGGAGTAGATATTACACCGCCTGTTATTGACTCTACTAAAATCTGGCCTGACACCACCTATGTTGGCACATTTGAGATTAGAACGAAGGTTATAGACAACCTTGCAGGGTTGGATTCGGTCCTTCTCTATTACAGGAGGGACGAGGACCCTGTCTGGGTTATAGAGATAATGCATCAATCTGGTGACTGGTTCACTGATACGATTCCTGCAGTCTCCAATCCCGATGATACTGTTCGGTATTACATAAAGGCGATTGACGATGCTGAGCCAGGAAATGTTGCAACAGACCCTCCTGGTGCACTTGGAGACTATTACTGGTTTATTGCTAATTTTACTGGAATAGAGGAGAACAGGACAACTCCAGAATATTTCTCCTTTGGATTAAAAAGCAGTCCAGCGAGAGGGAAAGTAGTCTTTAATCTTGCGATTCCCGAGGCTGCTGAGATTACGCTAAAAATTTATGATATCTCAGGCAGGCTTATCAATACACCAATGAAGGGTAGAAAATCAGCTGGTGTTTATGAAATATCCTGGACTTCAGGAGGAAGTGCTGGCATCTATTTCTATTGTCTTGAATCATCCTGGGAGAGGAAATCTGGGAAATTTATCCTCATCCGATAATACCTAACAGCAAGATGCAAAATTGGGTGGGAGCATCACTCCCACCCAGACGGGAAAAGGGGGACGGTGCCCCATGTGGAATAGCTTCGCATTCCACGGGGCAAGCTTGTCCCCGTATAGAATAGTTACACATTTGGGGTAAACATCTTGACAATATCTTTTTGTTAAATACAGGATTAGTCCAATGTCCAACGTCAGGAGTCGAGAGTCAAAGAGTTGGTCAGTTAGTCGGTTCCTCCCAGACCTCCCCAGTGATTAGGAATTAGGATTTAGGTGTTAGGATTTAGGGCACAACCCAGACCTTCACCAGAATAAGAAGAGCGAAGATGTCATACTGATCACCCCATGAAATGTGAAACTATTTCATAAGGGGTGCAACCACCGAGCTTGTTGCATCCCTCCGGGTGAACAATGACATTCGAAAGGACAAGGTATACCTTGTCCCTACAAATATTGCGACAGGGATGTCGCTCCTACAAAAGGGCGAATGCAATTCGCCCCTACTATTTAACTATTTTTCCATTCAACTATTTAACTAATTCCCTTTGCGTGCTTTGCGAGAAAAAATGGGGTGGTGATGGTAGGTTCTTCCTTTTTAATTACAGATTAAAGGGGGGAGTGGTTTTCGCTCTTTAGTTCTCTGTGCCCTCTGTGGTTAAAAAAAGGGGAAAGGGTAGGGAGTTTTCTCTCTTTAATTACAAAGTTTTAGGGATGGTGGTGGGCTTAGCGTTCTTTGCTCCCTTTGCGAGGTTTGCGAGAAAAAAGGGGAAGTAGGGGGATTTTTACCCCTTGACAAATATCGGATTTTGATTATAATGATTACAAGATGAAAACAATTTCAAATTTGGAACGATTAAAGAGTGTCTTACAAGAGAGGGATTTAATGCCAACATATCAACGTATTAAGATTCTTGAGTATATGGATAAGCATAGAGATAGTCATCCTACTGTTGAAATGATCTATAGTGAACTCTCCCGCAGATTGCCAATTCTATCGATGACGACTATTTATAATGCCTTGAACGCCTTTCTGGAAAAGGGATTGGTTTCTGCTATTACCATTACCGGAACAGAGATCAGATATGACATCAATACAAATCCCCATCACCATTTCCTCTGTAGGGAATGCGGTAGGATTATAGATATTGATGTTGAATGTCCTTTTGCCAGAGGAAAAGAGAAGGATATATGCGGACACAGGATTGAGGAAGTGCATGGATATTTCAAGGGTATCTGTAAGGATTGCCTTAAAAAGCACAAAGGGTAGATATTGTGACAGTTGAAATTATAGCCGAGATATGGAATCTTCTGTTGATTGTTAGCCCGTGGTTGTTGGTCGGACTACTTATTGCGGGATTAATTCATTCGTTTATAGGTGAAGATTTTATCCGACATCATCTGGGAGGTTCTGGTTTTCTTCCAGTGTTGAAATCAACCCTGTTTGGCATTCCTTTACCTGTATGCTCCTGTGGTGTGATACCGATTGCCGCAGGTCTTAGAAAAGATGGTGCTTCAAAGGCCTCTACAATGGCATTCCTTGTGTCTACTCCAACCACGGGGATTGATTCAATATTTGTTACCTATGCCTTTCTTGGGGGTATTTTTACCATTGCAAGACCCTTGGCTGCCCTTTTTGCCGGGTTGGTTATTGGTGTGTTGGTTTATATTGCTGAGAAGGAAAAGATGCAAGAGCTCTCTGAGCATGGTCCACATTCTCAAATAACTCCTTTTGATAGGATAAAACAGACATTTATTTATGGATTCAGAATTCTACCACAGGATTTGGGAAGGACTCTTCTCTTTGGAATAATACTTGGCGGTATGTTGTCGGCTTTGATCCCACAGGATATTGCTAATGTCTATCTTTCAAATCCTTTTATTGCCTATCCTATGATGCTCTTTATTTCTGTCCCGTTATATGTCTGTGCTATTGGAGCAGTTCCGATTGCTGCCGTGCTCCTGTTAAAGGGCCTGGTGCCGGGTGCTGCGCTTGCTTTCCTTATCGCAGGACCTGCTACCAACACAATCACACTGGCATTTGTTGGGAAGAAAATGGGCGGAAGGGTTTTATTCTTGTACCTCACAACCATAATCATTATTGCGATAGTTTTCGGGGTGTTTCTTGATTTGATAATAGGCAGGGTTGGGATAAAAGAAATGATATCTTCGGGTAGTAGATTACCATACTTACTCCAGTTGATATCTTCAATTCTAATCCTTGTTATCATATTATTAAACACTATAAAAGGAAGAAGGGAGGATGTTAAAATGGACCACTCGTTTTATGTGCCAGATATGGCCTGTAAGCATTGTCAGATGACGATCGAACAGGCATTAAAAGAGGTTCCTGGGGTCAAAAAAATTGCTATTTTGCTTGATAAGAAGTTGGTTAAGATTGATGGTGAAATCAATGAAGAAAAAGTGGTGAAGCAGATTGAAGATGCTGGTTATACAGTTGAAAGGGAGGAAATTAAGTGATTTTAGTCCATTCTACATTGTGTTCTGTGCTTTTGCAAGAATTGGGCTTTTAGATTAAAATGTTATTTAAAAAGGAGGAAAATATGAAAAACTTAAAAGGAGCAAAAACCGAGAAGAATCTTCTGACTGCCTTTGCAGGAGAATCACAGGCGAGAAATCGTTATACCTACTTTGCATCAAAAGCCAAAAAGGAAGGCTATGAGCAAATTCGCGGAATTTTCCAGGAGACCGCAGATAATGAGAAGGAGCATGCGGAAAGACTCTTCAAGTTCCTGGAGGGTGGTGATGTGGAGATTAAAGCAGCATATCCAGCCGGTGTGATTGGTAATACAAGGGAAAATCTCAAAGCATCTGCTGCAGGTGAAAACCACGAACACACAACTATGTATCCGGAATTTGCAAAGGTAGCTGATGAAGAAGGATTTTCAGAGATTGCCGCAGTCTTCAGAGCAATTGCCGTAGCCGAGAAGCAGCACGAAAAGAGATATTTGGCACTGGCAGAAAATATAGATAAAGGCAGGGTTTTTAAACGTGAAAAGGTCGTAAAATGGCGATGCAGAAATTGCGGTTATATCCATGAGGGAACTGAACCACCAGAAAAATGCCCTGCTTGTGCTCATCCAAAGGCATATTTTGAACTTTTAGTAGAAAACTGGTAATTGGAAAAGGTGAAGTCATGAGTGAAATTTTTGATAAAAAGGAAGCTTTGAAGCAAATAATTAAGAAACTACATGAAGGTGCAGATCTTGAGCAAGTCAAAAAAGAGTTTAAAGATTCTGTTGGTGATATATCTGCAGCAGAAATATCCAAAGCTGAAGAAGAACTCATAAAGGAAGGTATGGCTCCGGAAAAAATACATAAACTATGTGATGTTCATATTGCACTTCTTCGGGAATCACTTGAAAAAGAAGAAATACTAACTGCTCCAGGACACCCTGTACATATTCTTATGCAAGAACATAAAATTCTCTTGAAATTTGCTGATGATCTGAGGAAAATTGCACAAGAGATAAAGGATAAGGGGAAAAATGTGATTGAGCAGTTGAACCATATTGAAGAACATCTCAACGCATCACGAAGTCACTATAGCCGAGAAGAGAATGTTCTTTTTCCATATCTTGAAAAACACGGCATAACACAGCCCCCAGCAATGATGTGGATGGACCACGATAAGATAAGAGAAATTGAGAAATATCTTTATAAAATTATCGATTCGTTCGAAAAAACAGAACTTCAAGATTTTGCGAAAAACCTAAAAATATCGGCAATAGCACTGGCTGAAATGCTCTCAAACCATTTTTATAAAGAGAATCATATTCTCTTCCCTACTGCACTAAAGGTAATTACTGAGACAGAATGGAATGATATCAGAAAACAGTTTGATGAACTTGGGTATTGTTGTTTCACACCAGAACCTGCTAAGTTTGCTATGGAACAAACAGAAACGTCACCAGATAAACCTGAAGCAAAAGGTATGGTTCAATTTGAAATGGGAAGTTTAACAAACGAAGAGATTGAAATGATTTTTAATACTCTGCCTGTGGATATTACATTTGTTGATAAAGAAGATACAGTGCGATATTTTAGTCAGTCTAAAGAGAGAATTTTTCCAAGAACAAAGGCACATATTGGTCTAAAAGTTCAGCAATGCCATCCTCAAAAGAGTGTACATATTGTTAATCAGATATTAGAAGATTTTAAAAGCGGTAAAAAGGATAAAGCCGAGTTCTGGATCAACATGAATAACATGGTTGTCTATATAAGGTATTTTCCTGTAAGTAATAAAAATGGCGATTACTTGGGTTGTTTAGAGGTTACTCAAAACATTGCTCCGATAAAAAAGATTGAAGGCGAAAAAAGATTGTTGTGAGGTATGAATGAATAAAAAAGCGCTCTGGAAAATTAGTTATGGACTCTATATTGTCAGTTCTAAAAAGGATGGCAAGTATAATGGACAGATCGCAAACACTGTATTTCAGTTGACTGCAGAACCACCAACTATTGGAGTCTGTATAAATAAAAACAATCTTACTCATGAATATATTCAGGAAAGCAAAGTTTTTACTGTTTCTATTCTATCCACCCAAGCCACGATGAAAATCATCGGACTTTTCGGATTCCGATGCGGCAGGGATGTTGATAAATTTAAGGATGTTGAATACAAGATCGGCAAAACCGGCGCGCCTATTGTTCTGGACCACACAGTTGGTTGTTTAGAATGTGAGGTTACTGGTAGTATGGATGCTGGAACACACACCCTGTTTATTGGAAAGTTGTTGGATGCCGAAACCATAAAAGATGGAGAACCAATGACCTATGAATTCTATCACAGTGTATTAAAGGGTAAAACGCCAAAAACAGCACCAACATATATTGAAGAAGGAGATAAAAAAGAAGTCCGTAAGGAGGCCAGGATGGCAAGATATAAATGCACGGTTTGTGGATATATATATGATCCGGAAGAGGGTGACCCGGATTCGGGTATAAACCCAGGGACACCATTTGAGGAGATTCCCGAGGACTGGGTATGCCCGTTATGTGGGGTTAGTAAGGATATGTTTGAGAAATTTGAGGAGGAACAATGATAGAGAATTTAAGCAAGGAACAATTAGAAGGGATATTGGAAGTAATACCATTGGAAATTTCCTTTGTTGATGAAAACGATCTGGTTGGATTCTGGAATAAACACGAGACCAGAATTTTTAAGCGCCCTCTTTCTGTAATCGGAAAGTCGGTTCAAAACTGTCACCCAAAGGACAGTGTGGATAAAGTGAATCAAGTATTGTCTGATTTTAAGAGTGGCAAGCAGGATTCAGCGGAGTTCTGGATAGATCTCGGAGGAAGGAAGGTATATATCAGATATTTTGCCGTGCGGGATAAAACAGGTAGATATCTGGGAACTCTCGAGGCTACTCAGGATATTACAGCGATAATGAAGATTGACGGAGAAAAAAGGTTATTGGAATATTAAGGAGGATTATAATGAGCGTAAGAGAGATAAAACCAGGTATTTACTCAGTAGGCGTGGCTGACTGGGATAGGAGGTTATTTGATGAACTCATACCCCTTCCGGACGGAACAACTTACAATTCCTATCTGATAAAAGGGACTAAGAAAATAGCACTTATAGATACTGTTGACCCCACTAAAGAAAATGAACTTATAGAGAATCTCAAGAGACTGGGTATAAAGAAGATTGACTATGTTATTGCCAACCATGCAGAACAGGACCATTCTGGATCGATACCAGGGATACTGGAATTATATCCAAAAGCCAGAGTTGTAACCAATTCAAAATGTAAGGATATGCTCAAGAGTTTGCTTTTAATTCCTGAAGAAAGGTTTATCGTAATAAATGATAAGGAAACGATATCGCTCGGAGGCAAAACGCTGGAGTTTATTCTTGCACCCTGGGTTCACTGGCCGGAGACAATGTTTACATATCTCAAAGAGGATAAAATTCTGTTCCCTTGCGATTTTCTTGGCTCTCATCTTGCCGGAAGCGATTTATTCATAAATGACGGATGTATGGTTTATGAGGCAGCCAAGAGATATTATGCAGAGATAATGATGCCGTTCAGGGCGACCATTAAGAAAAACATAGAGAAGATAAAGGACCTGGAGATAGAGATAATTGCACCAAGCCATGGCCCGATCTACAGAAATCCGGAATATATTCTGAATTCATATAAAGATTGGATTTCTGATAAAGTAAAGAATGAGGTAATTATACCTTATATCTCGATGCACAACAGCACTTCTAAAATGGTCAATTATCTTGTAGATGCTTTGATTGAACGTAACATAACTGTAAAGCCCTTTAACCTGACAAAAACAGACATTGGAGAACTGGCAATAGCATTGGTAGATGCTGCTACAATCGTAATTGGCTCACCTACAGTTTTGATTGGGCCGCATCCCAATGTAGTCTATGCGACTTATCTTGCAAATGCCCTGAGGCCAAAGGTGAAATTTGCATCTATAATTGGCTCATACGGATGGGGTGGAAAGATGGTAGAGCAGCTCACAGGAATGTTGACCAATCTTAAAGTAGAAATAATTGAGCCGGTCGTTATAAAAGGTTATCCTAAGGAAGAGGATTTTAAAGCCCTGGATAGACTGGCAGATGAAATCCTTGCAAAACACAAGGAGATAAAAATTGTTTAGCAAAGGAGGTCTGAGATGAATTTATTTAAACCAGGTGAAGTCTTTCAATTTGCAATAAGAATCGAGGAAAATGGTGAAAAATTCTATCGTCAGATGGCTCAAAAGTTTGAAGAACCCAAAGTGAAAGACTTATTCTCTTATCTTGCCGAGGAGGAAGTCAAGCACAAAATAACTTACGAAGAAATGGTTTCAAAGATTGAGAGATACGAACCACCTGAAAGTTATCCGGGTGAGTATTTTGCCTATCTCCGTGCTCACGCAGACAATATAATTTTCAACCAGAAAAAATTGGATGAAGAGATATCAAAGATCGAGGATGTGAACTCTGCGATTGACTTTGCAATAGGTGCAGAACTGGATTCTATATTATATTATCAGGAGATAAAGAATCTTGTTTCGAAGAATCAGCGTGATATAATCGATAAGATAATAGAAGAAGAACGCCTACACTTTGTCCAACTAACAGAGATAAAAAATCAATAAGAAAATAGAGGTGATTGAAATGGAAACAAGAATACCTTTAATTGGAGAGAAATTTCCCGAAATAGAGACACAAACAACCCATGGTAGGATCAAGATACCGAATGCATATAATGGCAAATGGTTTATTCTGTTCAGCCATCCAGCGGATTTTACCCCTGTTTGTACTACTGAATTTGTTGCATTTCAGAAGAGATATGATGAGTTCCGGAAATTAGGCTGTGAACTCATTGGGCTCAGTATTGACCAGGTATTCTCACACATGAAATGGGTGGAATGGATTAAGGATAATCTAAAGATAGAGATACAGTTTCCGATAATTGCAGATGATACCGGCAGTATTGCCAATCTGCTCGGATTGATTCATCCTGGAAAGGGAACAAATACAGTCAGGGCTGTATTTATTGTTGACCCTAAAGGTATTATACGAGCAATACTTTATTATCCCCAAGAACTTGGTAGGAATATGGATGAATTCTTGAGGATGGTTAAGGGATTTCAGGTTGCTGATAAAAATGGGGTGGCAATGCCAGCAAATTGGCCAAACAACGAGCTCATTGAAGATGAAGTCATAATTCCACCAGCTGCAGATGAAAAGACGGCGAAGGAAAGAACCAAACAGTATGAATGTTTTGACTGGTGGTTCTGTCATAAGAAAATATGAAAGGAGGGATAAGATGACGAAGAGATTGCAAATCTACAAGTGTGAGATTTGTGGAAATATTGTAGAAGTCTTACACGAAGGTGTAGGTGAACTTGTATGCTGTAATCAACCGATGAAACTCAGGAAAGAGAATACGGTTGATGCAGCCCAGGAAAAACATGTTCCTGTGGTTAAAAAAACAGTAGATGGTATTATTGTTCAAGTTGGTAGTATTCCTCATCCTATGGAAGAAAAACACTACATTGAGTGGATTGAGATAATTACTGACAGAGAGATATATCGCCATTTTTTGAAACCAGGGGATAAACCAGAAGCCTTATTCAAGATAAAGGCTGAAGTTATCTCAGTCCGTGAATACTGTAATTTACATGGATTGTGGAAGAGCTAATTGCTTAATTAATAGGTAAAATTAAGTTTTAAGGAGTAGCCGACTCACCAGGCAAGAGAGGACTGAGTCGTCCACTCCAGTATTTACCCCTCCAGCTGCGACAGAGTAGCAGTCAATTTGTAGGGGCGTATAACCATACGCCCCTACAAAAAAAAAGGTATGCCTTTTCCCTACACCCTCAAACATCCAGATTCTGGACGAATACGGCGTTTTCAAGGATGAATTCCTTTCTTGGCTCAACCTCAGACCCCATAAGTATATCAAATAGTCTATCTGCTTCAATTGCATCATCAACGGTTACCTGCCGCAACACTCTATCTTCGGGATCCATAGTTGTTTCCCATAATTGATTGGGATTCATTTCACCCAATCCCTTATATCGTTGGATCTTAACAGAAGCATCTTCCCATTTCTTAAGGAGTTTTTCCTTCTCCTTTTCCGAGTAGATATATTTATGTGTTTTTCCGTTCATTATCCGGTATAGAGGGGGTTGTGCTATAAATAGATTTCCCCTTGTAATGAGCTCCCTGGCATATCGGAAGAAATAGGTCAGGAGGAGGGTTCTTATATGAGCACCGTCTACATCTGCGTCTGTCATTATTATGATCTTTTTGTATCTGAGATTTTTATAATTGAAATCCTCTTCACCTATACCAACACCTATTGATGATATAAGGGTGCGAATTATCTCGTTTTTTAGAATCTTGTTCAAACGACTTTTCTCCACGTTCAGGATTTTACCTCGCAAGGGGAGAACTGCCTGGAATGTTCGATCCCTTCCCTGTTTAGCTGAGCCGCCTGCAGAATCCCCTTCAACAATAAATAATTCGGTATCTTCCGGGTTGCTGGAGGAGCAGTCGGCAAGTTTACCAGGGAGATTGGAGGAATCAAGGGCATTTTTTCTCCTTGTCAGGTCTCTGGCTCTCTTTGCAGCCATTCGGGCATGTGCTGCTTCCTGTGATTTTTTTGTAATCTTATTTGCTTCCGGGGGATGTTCTTCTAAATATTGAGAAATACCCTCTCCAACTACGGATGCAACCAGACCCTCTATCCTCCTGTCACCTAACTTTGTTTTTGTCTGTCCCTCAAATTGTGGTTGGGGAATATTTACGGATATTACTGCTGTGAGTCCTTCACGGATATCATTACCCATAAGTTTGGGCTCGTTGTCTTTTATTAATTTGTGATCCTTTGCATACTGATTGATAGCCCTGGTAATAGCAGCTTTGAATCCTGATAGATGTGTTCCTCCTTCTATTGTATTGATTGTATTGGCATAGGAGAAGATATTCTCTGAATAGGAATCATTGAATTGCATAGCAGCCTCTATCACACAATCATCAATCTCTTTATAGATATAAATTGGATGTTTGTGTATAGGGTTTTTATTCTTATCCAGGTATTCAATAAACTCCTTAATTCCACCATTATAGCAAAAGATCGCCGTTTTGTTAGCAGGTATATGGTTCAATTTTATCCTTAACCCCTTATTAAGGAAAGCCAATTCCCTGAGTCTGCTGGCAAGAATCTCATAACTGAATTGGATTTCCGGGAATATCTTTTCGTCAGGATAAAAAGAAGTCTTGGTCCCTGTATTCTTTCTGCTTTCGCCTTTCTTTAAAGAAGAAACGGGTTTGCCACGTTCATATCGCTGTTTCCACAGGTATCCGTCTCTGGCGATCTCAACTTCCATCCACCTTGATAATGCATTGACTACTGAAACTCCAACTCCATGCAAACCACCTGACACCCTATAAGACTTACTGTCAAACTTACCACCTGCATGGAGGGTTGTCATAACTACTTCAACCGCTGCTTTCTTTTCCTCTGAATGCTCATCTATTGGTATGCCACGTCCGTTATCGTAGACAGTTACTGAATTATCTTCCTTTATCATAATATCAATGCGATCGCAATGTCCAGCCATTGCTTCATCAATAGAATTATCAACTACCTCAAAGACAAGATGGTGTAAACCTCGTTCACCCGTATCTCCTATGTACATTGCAGGTCTCTTTCTGACTCCTTCAAGATCTTTGAGCACCTTTATACTGGAAGCATTATATTCGTCCATCATTCCTCCTTCAAATAAAAACGAATCCCCTTTATTATCTCTTTGCCAATCGACTTATTCAACCTTTTTCTTAAATCCTCCTTTAAAAACATTAATTCGTTAAGCCAGGCAGAGGAACTAACCTCTATAAGTAATTGATTCCCTCTTATCCCTATCGGTTGTGCATGTTTACTTATAACAGATGAGAATATCTCATTCCAATGGGAGAGAAGTTCAATTTGAACGAGATTCTCACCAACCTGGTTAGATGCTATGAATCGTTTCAGCACCCTTCCTAATAAATGGGGCTCCATCTCTCTCCTCTATCCTGTAGATATTATAATCACCACGCTCTTGCAAATCCTCTCGTGTTGTAGCTATCAGAACCTGCTCATAATCCATTAAAAGATCGGATAATAATTCAAGTTTCTCTTTATCCAGTTCTCCTATCATCTCATCCAGGATAAGAATAGGTTCCTCTCCACGGATTTGGGTAAGCATCCTTGCCTGAGCTATCCTCAAGGCTATTGTTATTAATCGTTTTATTCCAAAGGAAGCAGATACCTTTGCACTATGTCCTTTGGTTTTGAAGATGATATCATCCCGGTGAGGTCCATAGAGTGTATAGCCTCTTTCAATCTCTTTCTTTCTCATTTGTTTAAACTGCTCCATCAGGTTTTCATAATCGGCTCCTTCCTTATATGCTATTTCAATGTCCTGTCCTGTAAGAGAATAGAATACAGGAACTGCGTAGTGGAGAAGTCTATTTATATAATCTTTTCTTGCGGTCACGATAGGAGATGCGTTCATAGCTAATTGCTTCTCCCAGATTTCTATTCCGCTTATCTCTTTACCCGTTGTGGCATGCTTCAATAGGCTGTTGCGTTGTTTTAATGCTCTGCTATATAAGGAAAGAATATCTATATAAGGCCTTTTATACATAGAAATTCCAATATTCATAAATCGGCGTCTTCTTACAGGAGCACCATCAACTATTTCAAGGTCACTGGAGGTGAGAGCAATTACAGGAATTGTGCTAAAGGCATTACTCAATCGTTCCTGTTTTACCTTGTTTACCAGGACCTTCTTCTTATCAGCATATCGCACTTCCACCTTCACATCCCCGTACATTCCGGAAATGATAAAATATGATTCCCCGAAACGAACCAGATCATCATCATTTGGGGTCCGAAAGGAACCAAAAGTGGAGAGAAAATATACTATTTCTACGAGATTGGTTTTCCCGACTCCGTTATCACCCAGAATTAAATTTATCCCTGGTTCAAGGTCCAGTTTGAGGGTTTTAAAATTGCGAAAATTCTTTGCATAAAGGCTTTTCAGATACATTTTTCTTATTGATAATATACATCAAAACACCTGATTCGTCAAGGGATAATTACCGCTTTCCGCACACTACCCCCCATTTTTTTCTCGCAAAGCACGCAAAGGGAGCGAAGTTCGCAAAGCCCCACCAATCCCCTTTATTTATGGTGTTTTCAGAAGGAGAAAGGGAGAAAAAGAATCTGGTAGGGGCGTTCAATCTTAAGGATCGGGGGTTGACTTTGTAACACTACGAGTCATGCGTCGGTAAGGGTTCGTGGAGTTCCTAGCGCGGCAAAGTCGCTAAAATGTAAAAATACAAATCA
>JAGLZA010000153.1 GCA_023131835.1 Caldifarciminota bacterium | reverse complement strand
GCAGATTAAAACGTGCTACTTCTGTAACGTTATCTTCTTTATAGAATATCATCTGATTGCTAATTATTTTCCATCTTCCGCCTTCTATTGCAGCAAGGAAGGCTAATTTAGTTGAATTTGCATCCATCTCTTCTCGGAACTCAACGATGTCAGGGGTTAGGAATTTACGAGCAGGAAGAATCCAAAACGCATCACCATTTGCTGGAGTATAACTTAATGGCGTCTGAATTTGGATTTCTTTTGTCGAGCCGTTATATGTTTTAATGCCTCTGATTTGACCTTTGTTTTGTCCTGATGTCATTAACAGTGCTGCTCTTGGCCAAAAGGTATTGTCCGTTTCGGTTAGTGTAGTAATAAATTTAGTTGTTGATGGTGTTGCATCATTGATGGTAGCTCGTGCTATTATAGTTGCATTTTCAATATCGTCTATCTGCGTTTCCGTTGCATCGCTGAGTGCTACTTTCTCGCCGTCTAAGGTTGCTTTTATGTCCGTGCCTGTGAAGTTCATCTTGTCGGTTTGTGTCTTCACTAATGTTAATTTAGTACCCGCACCTTCCATCTCTGTTCTTATCTGTTCTTTGGTATCACCAGCCCAGCTTCCTGCCCCATGAGAACCTGTGAGTTGCGTATCCACATCAGCAGCAGAATGCGAAGCTCGTGTTGTTATTGCAGCATCTATATAATCCTTAAATAGATTACCAAAGCTGCCTGCCTTATCGATATCTGCGGTTAACATTTTCCAGAACTCTGCTGCGGTTATGCTGCCTGTGTCGAATAAGATTTGTGCTATATGCCCGTCAGCCCAAAAGCCCCCTTCTAATGTATTTAGCACTGGCATAGTTAATCCGGTCTTTTCAAAGTCGCACCATGCACTTGCCCCTGCATTTGTAAGATAAGTCATTAAAGTTAGCTTTGCTAAGCCTGTTCTTGTTGGTGTTCCAGAAACAGTTACTTTTTCCCAGGTATCTGTGACATCACTCATCTGGTCTTCTGTTTCTGTGATGCCCATTCCTGATAATTTTATCTTCGGTCTGTTCGCAGAAGTATAAGACGCATTCTTTCTTAGCCACGCAGAAACAACTACGCTTTCAGCATCTTTTACCGGTATTTCTACTTCATATTCCAGCCAATCATCAGCAGCCCAGAGTTGATCAAAGCGCATGGAATAAGAACCGGTTTTAAATGTTGAGTTGTCTCTCACTACAATACCATATTTATACCATGCTTTGTCATTGTATTGTATTTGGTCAAGGTCTTCGCATTGGGCACGGGAGCCAAAGATTGCGTTGTTGATGTTTGAAACTTTTGTTGAGCACGATAACTTAGTATTTTTAATGATAACATCTGCATAGGCATCGCTAACGAAATACAGATCAGAAGTTGAATGAGCTATTTTTATACCACTTACTACACTTAATTCGGAATGTTCTAAATAGCAATTGGGGTTAATTTGTTGTATTTGTATACCATAGGGAGTTGCATATGAAGAATCTCCATTTAATAGTGCCTCTTTTATTTTGAATGTTGCCCCTTTGATGGAAATGTTGGTATAATTATTTCCAAATGCTGTGATATAATTGACGTCTATTAGAGAGCAGTCGTAAAGATATAAACCAGCGTGATTATTACGCCAAAGAGTTAGATGTTCTAATGTGGCAGTTAAACTAAAAGAACCTCGAATGTAAATTCCTATGACATTACAAGAATGAACTGTAATATTTGAAAAATCAACAGGAGTTTGAGTAATATATGCATAAATTCCATAGGACTTGCAACTACTGATTGAGTTGCCAGTGAATGTTTGTTGAAAATTAATAAAGTAAAATCCGTAGTCATTAATCTTGATTAAAGTATTGTTTGTCACATAATTATTTTGGTATGTGATACGAAATTCCTCATCTGTATTATAAATTGCGCAATTATCAATTACTGCATTTTGAGAATCCAGATAAAACGGCGAATTGCTCGCCGCCTTACCCCACACCGAACAATAAGCAAAGTTAGTTGCATCCACAGCAGTTGTTCTTATCTCAACGCCATGCTTATAAGTCGTGTTATATCCAAGCATATAAAACTCAACATAATCAACATCTGGAGTTGAGCCAGAATAGCAGCAGACATAACCACGATAACTTGCTGGTGTATGTGATGTTATTTTTATATTTCTTGTTAGATTTATGATTTCCGCTTGAATTGGAGATTGTCCATCGTGTGCATAAGCAAGCCCGCCGCCAGCACCGCCAAAACCATCAATTGTTAAAGCAGTTCCAACGGCATCACCATTCATCTTGCCGTTTTCCGCCTGCGACCATGTTCTTGTAGTAGATGCGATTGCTATATCATCATTATCTTTCCAGCCTGTTGCGACATCAGTTGTTAGCGAAGTAGCATTTACGGCTGCATCTGCATTAAGCATACATTTTGTTACAGTTATACGAGCAGGATCGCCCTGTAAAATCATCTCGCCGTAATTAAGCAATCCGTATTTGCCTTCTGCTGGGGTGTCAGAATAGTTTAATTTGATTGTAAATGTTCTTGCAGCAGGGATAGGATTAGCAACTGTACCAACTTGCAATAAACCCCCGAGTGTTGTTTTTAAGTGCCCTTTACATTGTAGAATATGGTCAACTCCGGCGGTAGAAAGATATTGTAAAATACCTTTAACGTCAATTGCATTGCCCGTATCGCCACCGGCTATAATCGTAGCATCCGCAGCGTCATCTATTGTGATAGTCACGCCAGCATTGATAATTGCATTGTCACCTTCATCTGGATGGTCAACAGCATTGCCGCCGCTCTCAGCATCAAACCATGTAGTATCTGCTATATCGTCTGACCAATTCCCATCTTGCTGAGCGTATTTAGTTGCCATTTCAAAGTGTAATCTCTTTGCCTATATATTTATTAAGCTTTGCACCTAACGATTCTGCTTGGATTCGCTCACGCAATTTATCCTTTATGCGTTCCGTAGCATCTTCGATAGACAATGAATCTTCTATATCAACGGTTTCTTCTCCTGCTTCTAATCCATCGTTCTTCAACATGATGATAAGCCTATAGATTGGCTCGTTATATTCTACTGTTTTTAAGGTTGCTGTCCATACCATTTATCCACCCCCTATGACTTTAGATACTATCCCGATTTTATCATTGACCTTTACAATTTTACCTACGGACAGACTGCCATTTTGATGTAGCGTGAGGAGAACAATATCATCGCGTTCTGCATATCTTTTTGGCCATACCTTCTCTGCGACTGTGCCGTGGCTCGCCTTGACTAACTTCTCTGCGGTGAGCGTATTGTCAGGCTTTTTCTCCTCTTCACGGGCCATAATAACATGTGGACTCCACCAGTTGAACCATACTTTGGCGGAATCCGGGTCGGTATATAGGGACAAGTTGACGAACTCTACCTTAAGAATGTCCCCCTCTCCAACCTTGATTGATGTGTTATATGTGCGACCGATAGGAACTTCATTGCCTTTTTCGTCTTCGATAACGCAGAGGTAATTGAAGGCGTTGGCGTCTTTGACATCGTGCACGTCAACGA
>JAGLZA010000152.1 GCA_023131835.1 Caldifarciminota bacterium | reverse complement strand
GAGCGAAGCGACTATCTCTGTGTCTAAAAATGGCTAGAGGATAAAGCCTGTCCCCCAAAAATCAGTGTTTTTTGAGGGAAGTGGAGGGGATTCTTTAAATCAGTTCAATCAGTGCAAATCAGTGTCAAAAAAAGGGGAAAGGAGGGGATAATTTTGCATTGGCGCGGAGCGCCTATCTGTGTAATCTGAGTCGAAGGAAAAGTTGGGGAAGATGGGTTGATAAAAATTGGCAGATTGCTATAATAGCAGAAGGAAATGGCTAAAAGAATATTTATCGCGGCTACCGGCCGAGATGCCGGTAAAACATCTATTTCTCTTGGACTCATTAAATCCCTTTTGGATAAGGGACACAGAGTTGGTTACATAAAACCCATTGCTCAACGATATATAAAGGTTGAAGACTATGCAGTTGCTGAAGATGTTCTTCTTATTAAAGGAATCTTTAATCTAAAAGGCAATCTAACTGATATGAGTCCATATATTGTTGAAAAGGGATTCACGAGTAAATACATAAAGGGCAATCTAAGATCACCAAAGAATAAGATATTAAAAGCATATAGGAAAATCGAAAAAGAGAGTGATGTGGTAGTAATTGAAGGGACAGGGCACGCTGGTGTAGGTTCAGTCTTTAGTCTTTCTAATGCAACTGTTGCCAGATTATTGAATGCTCCGGTACTTATTATTAGTGAGGGAGGTATAGGTAGCACGATTGATCGCATAACGCTCAACCACTCCCTTTTTACATCTAATGATTGCACTATACTCGGGGTAATAGTAAATAAAGTAAAGAAGGAAAAATATGATGAGATAAGCAACTTGCTAAAGAAGGGCATCAAGCAGCAGAATGACCTCGAGATCTTCGGCTTTGTTCCTTATAAATCAATTTTATCGGTTCCAACATTATCCAGGGTGAGAGAAGTATTGAATTTAGAGGTCTTGAACGAAGGGAACAAAGGCGGCCTTACATCGGGTTGGAATGAGCAAATTGAGGAGGTCATTATTGCTACGATGGAGCCACATGTAGTAATGGAGACAGTATCTAATGCACAGGGCAAGGTATTAATTACAACCTCCAGTGATCGAAGTGATATACTCCTTGCAGCACTTGCTCTTTATCACAGCAAGGTTCCTAACCTTGTTGGCGTGCTTCTTTCAGGAGGTATCCCGCCCAAGAGTATAATGGATGTGCTTAAGAAAACAGATCTACCTATTATGCTTGCGGAACAGAATGTTTATTCCATTGCATCCTTAATACATAATTTAAGGGTCAAAATAACTCAAGAAGATGAAACAAAAATCAACATTCTTACTGATCTATTCTCGAGATATATTGATCGCGAATTTCTTTATGATGCTATATTTGAGCCGCCTGAAATAAAATTGACCTGGAAAGAAAGATTCAGGGATTGGCTATCAGAGATTGGCGGGTTAATTTTGTATATTATAAGAAGCATATTCCATAAAACCTGATCAGTTCTATCACCCTACCCTCAATTTTTTTGACACAGATCTACACTGATTGAATATAAAGAAGGATTCAAGCAGAAGCCCGCCCTCCAAAATTTTATACCCAAACGCTGTCAATGCAGTAATTGCAAAGGGCAACAATGAATTCTTCTGTAGGGGCGTTCAATTGAACACCCCTACCAGATTCTTTTTCTCCCTTTCTCTTTCTGAAAACACCATAAATAAAGGGGATTGGTGGGGCTTTGCGAACTTTGCTCTGTTTGCGTGCTTTGCGAGAAAAAAATGGGGGTAGTGTGTATTGAATCAACCTTGACAAATCCGAAAAAATAATATAATCTCTGTTTAGAAATGCAGGGATTAATTAATTTAATTAAGCATAGTTTACAGGATTCTTAAGGAAGGAAGATAATCAGTGAGCACACATAGAACAACATTAAAAATAATCGTAAATGTCCTTCTGGCTTTCTTATATCTTTATCTCTTTCTTCTGGGAATAGAACTCTTCGGGACCTCACTTAAGGGATTTGGAAGTGGGTTTGCTGAAGTGCTTATAAAAACCACAACCAATCCTGTTATTGGACTCTTTATCGGATTATTCGTGACTACTATTATTCAATCAAGTTCTGTCACTACCTCCCTCACCGTGGGTTTTGTTGCAGCAGGAACAATAACAGTGCCCAATGCTATCCCAATAATCATGGGTGCGAATATAGGGACTACAATTACAAATATAATTGCATCATTTGGACATTTCACAGTAGAGAGGGAGTTTAACAGGGCTTTCTCTGCGGCGATTGTTCACGATATCTTCAATCTCCTTGCAGTTGCAATATTATTACCTCTTGAGATATCGTTTCATTTCATTGAACGCGCATCAGGATTTCTCACCGATTTTCTACTTGGAAAGGGAGGAGTAACCTTTGAATCCCCCCTCGATATAATATTAGAACCAGTCTCTGATAAAATAATTGCAATAACAGGAGGGCACTACAAACTCTCTGCTGTAATAGCATTCATTCTTGTTATCCTTGCCATATCATTATTTGTAAAGACATTGAGGAAGGCCTCTGCCGGAAAGTTCGAGACCCTGATTGATCAATATCTATTCCGTAATGCATTTACAGCCGGGATCCTTGGACTTGGACTCACTGCATTCGTTCAATCCAGTTCTGTTGTAACATCTGTAATTGTCCCTCTTGTAGGTGCAGGGATAGTGAGTATTGAACAGATATATCCCTACACATTGGGTGCAAACCTGGGAACCACCCTGACAACTATTCTGGCAGCATTGGTTACAGGTCATGTTAATGCCATCAGGGTAGCTTTGTGTCATTCACTTTTTAATACCTTTGGCATTATGATATGGTATCCGCTGAGGAGAATCCCTATCTCACTTGCAAAAAAGGTAGGATATCTACCAGGCAAAAAAAGATTCCTTGCGTTTCTCTACATAATGCTTATATTTATAGTAATACCGGGAATTGTTATTCTTATATTTAGGGGGTAAAAATGTTTAGAAGTTTTTTACAGTTCTGGAAAAGGCCGCCGTTAATGAAAGAGGCAGAAAATATTGTCGTAGAGATGCTCGATATTGCCTTTGATATGTTTCAATACTCAATGAGAGTGGTAATAGAAAAAGAGAAGGAGAAGGAGGATATCTATAAAATTGACCAACAACTAAACCAATTGCAGATAAAGGTAAGAAGAAATATATTAGAGCATCTTGCCATAAATCCGGCTCAGGATATTACTCCATCCCTGATTATGACAACCATTGTGGTCGATATAGAGAGGGTAGGAGATTACTCAAAGAATCTTATAGAACTGTCCCATAAGTATTCGGAACCACTCAAGGGCATTTATATCCAAAAAATAAAGGAACTTGAAGGAAGAGTTCAGTCTAAATTTAGAAAGGTTATAAATGTCTATGCAGATCAAAACAGGGAATTGGGTAGCAAAATGATAGAGGGTTTGGTCCTTATCTCAAAAGAATGTGATTCAATGCTGGAAGAATTGGTAGAGGATGAGAATCTAAACAGCAAGGAAGGCATAATCTATGCACTTCTCATCAGATATCTCAAGCGAATTACAGCCCATATAAAGAATGTGGCTTCTGGTGTAGTCAACCCATTTCACCGGTTGGGATACAGACCTAAAGAAATAAACAATAAAGAGAGAGGGTGAGTTGTGACACTGTTAATTCTAATTTCTCTTTCCTTCCCGGTTCCAGAAAGACTTAATTATGGAGGTTATTACGGCCTACTTCGCGTGGGGAGTTCCTATATGGAGATAGGCAATCCGGAGATATTGAACGGGAAGCCAGTTTACCCCATAGAATGTTCCCAGAAAACCGAGGGACTTTTCTCTATCTTTTTCTATCTTAAAGACTACTATTGTTCCTATGTCGATACAGTTTCGCTATCATCTGTGCGTTTTATTAAGAAGATACATGAAGGAAACTACCAGAATGAAGTAACACTCGATTTTGAATCTGATTCTGTTCTATACAGCGATGGTAAGAAGGTTCCTAAAATACAGGGAGCGAAGGATATGTTCGCCGCGATATATTATATGAGGAGTTTGAAATTTTCTCCTGGGGACACGCTAAGGATACCATTTCATTCCTCCAAAGAGAACCATGAGATGACAGTTTCTGTATCTGGTCCCTTTAAAATGAAGACGCCAGCCGGAGAATACGAAACCTACCAGTTAACCCCGACTGTTCCCAAAGGGAAGATATTTGGTTCAACCAAACCATTGAATATCTGGGTTAGCACTGATTCCCTTCATATCCCCGTAAAAATAGAAACCCAGCTTAAGTTTGGAACCATAGGCTTTATTTTGGAAAGTATTGAATTAGATGGTAAAGAATAATGCTGTATTCGGTAATCCTTGCTGGTGGAAGTGGTAAGAGATTTTGGCCGTTATCCACTGAAGAAAACCCAAAACAATTTCTTTCTATAGCAGGAAACAAACCTTTGATGCTGCAAACAAAAGAGCGGGTTTTGGAGCTTTCTCCACCTGAGCAAATAAGGGTTGTAACCACCAACCATCTGGCAGAAAGGATAAAGACACTTGGGTTTGATAAGGGTAATTTACTAATTGAACCTGAAGGGAAGAATACCCTCTATGCTATTGCCCTTGCAGCCGCAAAACTCCTTACATTAGATAAAAATGCGTTGATGCTCATACTTCCGTCAGATCACTGGATCAGTAATAAGAGGAAATTTATCTCCAGGATAAAAAAGGGAATAGAGTGGGGCAATAAGGGATATCTGGTTACCTATGGTATAGTTCCCACCAGACCGGAAACAGGGTATGGATATATCGAAAGAGGAAAAGTAATCGATGAAAATGTCCTCAAGGTAAAGAGATTTACGGAAAAACCCAATATAAAGACCGCAACCTGTTATTTTAAGAGCGATAATTTTCTATGGAATAGTGGTATATTCCTGTGGAAGGCAGCAAGCATCTTAGAAGAGATAAAGGAACATCAACCTCATTTAGCAGAAGTGATTGCCAGACTACAAAAGAATCCGTCGAAGAAGAATATCCAGCAATTTTATCAGACAGGCGCACCCCTCTCCATAGATTACGGCGTTTTAGAGAGGAGTGAAAATGTTCTCGTTATAGTCTCTAATTTCAGATGGGATGATATAGGAACCTGGAATTCCCTCGAACGGATATTTACTAAAAATGATGATGATAATATTGAAAAAGGTAAAATACATTCACTTAACAGCCATAACAATATCTTTTATGCGGAGAATGGTATTATTGTTGCAAAGGGATTGGAGGACATGATAGTTGTTCATACAGAGAATGCCACCTTGATTATACCAAAGAATGATGCGCAGGAGGTGAAAGAGATTGTAGATCGCCTCCCAAAAGAATTTACCTAAAAAGGAGGTTATATATGAAAAACCTTACCGTTATGTTAGTGATTGCTCTTCTTTTCTCCTTTGGTTGTGCAAAACAGCAATCAGTCAGGGAAGAACCTCTGGAAGAAGATATCATCTTTGAAGAATTTTCAGAAACCACTGAAATACCTGAAATCACATTCACAGAGGAGACCAAGACCACCCCATCGACCGAAGAGAAAAAAATAACAGAAAAGGAAACCTCGATATTCGAAGAGAAAGAGCCGACGACAGAGGGAATTCCAAGGGTGACAAAGAAACACGGATTCAGGGTCCAGATTGGGGCTTATAATACTAAAGCCAGTGCAGAGAAAATCGCAAATAGGGCACGCACGATTCTCAAAGAGAGGGTCTATATTGAATATATAATGCCCCACTATAAGGTAAGGGTAGGAAATTTCACCAATAGGGCTTCTGCAGACCATTGCAAAGTAAATCTAAGGAGAAGAGGCTACAGAGGTGCTTTTATTGTAGAGACTGAAATTATTACTGAATGAAACTACTTCTCGCATCAAGGAACGAGGGAAAGATAAGAGAAATCAAGACTATTACAGAAGGGAGAATAGAGATAATCTCTCCTCTTGACTTATCCCTTGAAGTTTCTATATTGGAAAATGGTAGGAGCCTGAAGGCTAATGCTATAAAAAAAGCATTAACCTATCATAAAATAGCGGGAATGTGCACCCTTGGAGAGGATACAGGTCTGGAGGTAGATTTTTTGGGAGGTGAGCCTGGTGTTCATTCCGCTCGTTATACGAATTATGGGGATGTGGGGAATAGGGAGAAATTACTAAAAAAGATGGGAAGAGGTGAGGAGAGGACGGCTCGCTTCAGAACGGTGATGGCGTTGGTTCTGGGAGAGGATTGGGTTGAGTTTTTTGAAGGAACAATAGAAGGTAAAATTGCATTAGAAGAGAAGGGGAATGGTGGTTTTGGATATGATTCGATATTCATACCTGCAGGTTATAGGGAGACCTTTGCCGAGATGGACGAAGCGGAGAAGAATCGAATCAGTCACAGAGGGAAAGCCCTTAAGAAGGTTTTTGGGTTTTTGGAAAGGGAGTGGGAGAAGCTGAAAGATCTTTGCAAATAGAATACGGGGTGTAGCGCAGTCCGGTTAGCGCACCTGCTTTGGGAGCAGGGGGTCGGTGGTTC
>JAGLZA010000151.1 GCA_023131835.1 Caldifarciminota bacterium | reverse complement strand
TAGCTCAATTGGATAGAGCATCGGACTTCTAATCCGAGGGTTGGGGGTTCGAATCCTCCCAGGCGTAAAAAGAGATATGGTGAATGTAGCTCAATCGGTAAGAGCGCTGGACTGTGGCTCCAGAGGTTGGGGGTTCAATTCCCCTCATTCACCCAGATGCGCCAGTAGCTCAGTTGGAAGAGCAGCGGACTCTTAATCCGCGGGTCGGGGGTTCAAGCCCTCCCTGGCGTATTATTGAATAAAAAAAACCCGGGGAAGCCCGGGTTTTTTATTATAATAAAGAACCGTTATTCTAAAGGGTTCTCACTAACATATAATCCTTTGTGACCTCGAATTCTTTATCCTCTCCATAAGCATCCCTTCCATAGAAATGCACCCTTACCTGGACCGATTGCCATACTGTATCCATAGATTCAGAGTACATCATCTTCACCGCCTCCCTGACACGGATAGGCCAGCCGTATAGATGAACCTTCAGGGTATCTTCTCTCCTTGATGTGGTTGGCAGGAAGAGACCTATATTGGAATACTTGGGACTCTGATAAAGAAATTCGTTCTCTTCACCAAACCCGGTGCCGCGGTAGAACTCACAGTAATAACCATCCACAATAGCCTCCACACCATTTCGAACCCAGAATGTCACAGTATCCACGGAAACCACATCCCAGTAGTGAAAATGGGGAACCATCCAGACATATTGATGATGCGCACTATCCTGATAGGCTCCTGATATATCTACATAGTAGAGGTCAGGGTTCATATTATATGGACCTCCTGTATATTGCGTATCAACAAAATCATAATCATACCGGCAAACTGAAAACCCAAGTGGATTAGTTGACCAGATCTGAACCTCAGGGGCAGGTATATCATAACACGAGACAAAAATAAATGAAAGTATTATTGATAAACAGAGAAATAAAACTCTTCTTTTCATATAATCCTCCTGTTTTTTATATTCTATACCATAATTCTTTATTTGTCAACCCTTTGCACAGTATTTTTCACATCTCTTATAAAGTGGTTCAATTTATCCAGTTTGAATTGGAAGAAAAAGAATAGATTGAAGAGAATAAATCCAATAAGGACTATTCTCTTGAACAAAGTCGTATACGAGACCTTGTATTTCTGGATTAACTCCTTATCAATATAATCATCCCCTCTTTTCTCCTCTTCTACCCTGGATATAAGCCCTATCTCTATGAGTTTGTATACTGCGCTATAGGTTAAGAACTTCCCGAGTCCTGTTATTTTGACCAGTTCCCCAACGGTAATACCATCGATGAATTGCTCTAAAATCCTTTTCTCGTTATCTCCTAATTCAATATCTATCTCTGGTTTTTCTTTGCTCTGTAGAGAAACGCTGTCAGATGGAAGAACATCTCTTATTTGCGGCCATTCATCTATCCTTTTCATCCCCTCCATCACCAGTGCATTCGAATCCAGTTCTACAGAGATTATAGAACTGGAATATAGACTTTCTCCAGCCTCAAATGAATATCTTCCGCTATCCCAGGTGAGCGCCTCATCTACAATTTCCTGTATCTTGAATAAGATTATCTCCCTGAGTTCAGGGTTCTCTATCTTTTTTTCTTGGAGAAGGAGATGGATGACCGAAACATTTGACTCCTTAGCCTCTTTTTGGTATTCCTCGAGTTCATCTTCAGATATTCTACCTATCCGTAGAATATATTCATTGATGGAAAAAAAGAAGTCCTCTCCCTTATGAGCGGCAGCTGTTATCTTTCCCTTCTTAAATGATAAGCCTACCGACTCATTGATCGACTTCATACGAAGCACACCATTTGCATCATGCAGGGACAAAAATTGTAATATCTCTGGAACAGAAAATTCCTCTAAACTACCTTCCAGTTCCATCCTTTGATAACCTCCATGTTAGAACTAATACCAGTAAATAAAAGATACCCACAAGGCAGCTAAATATACTATTGCCAATGGTCGTTTTGTAATAGATAATCTGCTCTTCAATGAAAAAAAGAGGCGTCAGGTATACCACAAGCAATATAGACCCGAGAAGGATCAGTATGGAACCAGAAAGCCATCTTTTCTTGTAAAAATGTGCACTGCCAGGAAGAATGAGGTTCATCCCAAAATTTCTAAATACTATAATCCTATTAGCCTTTCTTCTTATGTGGCGTTTCATTCTTTCTCTAATACTCTTTGATCCGGTTTGAGATAACTCCGTGTAACAACGATTGCATACATTTTCTTCTTCGTAATTATGCCCCCTTATTATTACCTTATTACAGATTGGACACCTCTCATCCGTAGGGGATCTACCTATACTCAACACGATAAAAAAGGCTGCAAGGATAAAAAGTATATATGATTTGCTTCCCTTAATATGTTCTATAACTCCGCTTATACTTACGATATTCCCTAATAGCCAGTTGTCAGGTGGATACTGGTATATTGGTAGTTCTTTATTCTCAAGTGACTTGCTACTTTCTGTTGCCCTATCTATATATTTAGATGCCTCTTCAAAATCAAGCCTATCAAGGTATATATTAGTCATTGTTATGTTGGCAATAGCATTATCGGGATCAATTGAAGTTATTCTTTTACAAATATCCAGTACACTATCCATCTCCCCTTCCTTAAAATATACCTGAGATAGGTTTATTAGAAAGATAATACTCTCTTTATCCTCGTACCCTTTCCTGAAGAGGGATTTTGCCTTGTAGAACTCTCCTTCCTTTGTCAATTCAATCCCGGATACTGCATAGCTATATGGAGAATCTGATTCCTTAATTGTGTAATTATAGGGGTCATATCGCGCCTTGAATAAATTATAAGAACCCCTATCAGGACTAAAATTTAGTTGTATTTGATTTGCAGAGCCGATAATGAAGGGCAGCACCAGTGAAAGAATAAAAAGTCTTCTCAAATATTCCTTAGGCATCTTTACAAGGGAAAAACCTACCAGAACAACAAGGAATACCGCTATTGGAAGCCAGACAAAAAGGGAAAAAAGCAAAGCAATCACCCAAAAACCATCAATATTCCATTTTTCTCTGACCAATACAGAGAGGTATAACAGTGATTTGACCAGTCCCGATACAAGTATTACAGTAGACATTATTGCTATGAAGATGATTGTTAGAAATACTATACCCATAACAAAATTCACCTTGTTATCGAGATATTTGAAGGTTGAGAAATATTGATGTAGATTCCTAT
Organism: Caldifarciminota bacterium; assembly: GCA_023131835.1. Lineage (GTDB taxonomy): Bacteria > Hydrothermota > UBA3072 > UBA3072 > UBA3072 > JAGLZA01. The sequence goes on along the minus strand of JAGLZA010000151.1, from coordinate 15,783 downwards.
ATGCTTTGCCCCATCCTAAAATATTATATTTCGCGAGGATAAGTGGTATATTTCCGTTAGATGGATCGAGCTGAAAACCAAATTCGAGTTCCCTTAAACCCTTCTCTACATTACCTTTAATAAGATCCCCTACACCTCTTCTGCAGTATTCCTTTGCATAATAAGAGTGAATGAAATTATAATCGTTTCTGATCACCTTAAGCAGTTTCCCCTCTACTGTTTCACTGTTAGGGTAAAGGGAATGAGCAAGTAATAAGGAATCCAATCTATATAAACCAATAATGGAATTTTCCTCCTCAATGATCCGGTCAAATCTGATTAAAAGGCTTTGCTTATCCATACTAAGCCACTCTTCTCGAGTAGATACTCCTGGATTGTAATCTCTGAATTCTGCAAAACCATTCAAAAAGGAAATAAATAAAAAGAACTGTATCATTTCAATTTGATCGTCGTATACTGTAACCTCAGCATACTCTTTCCCTTTTTAACCGTAACAATAAACGGTTGTTTAAACCCATTGACAGTTCGATACCTGTCATATTCAATCGAGAGTCTACTATTCTTTCCCATTAATGCTCTATAGGGGAGAAAACCGGGGGAAATAAAAACCTCATAATCCCTGCTAACCAGGACCCATTCTCCATCTATAGGGATTACGTTCAAATTAGAGGCAAGGGGAACATCCCATGATATTAATCGTGAAATATTCTCCATAGACAATCCTTCAATTAAAAAAGATAGTTTGTCTTGCAATTCCTTGCCTTCTCTATCACTTATTGATATTGAATCAGGGGAAAGATAAAACCTACCAACAATCATACCAAAGGAGCCTAAGAGTTTTCCTGAAAGAATACCAGTGGCAACTTCATAGTCAAATGAAAAATAAGAGGAATAGCGGAATCCGGGATCTGAGATTATGATTTCCCCTGTTCCTGATTTAATAGAAAAATTTTCTTGCCAGTGAGGTATTTTATTTAAAACTTCCCCTTGAGAGACAGGTTTTATATATACCTGACTTGCACAATTACAAAAAGATAATATTATTATAATAATGAATAAGTCAAACCTCATAAAGATATAATATTTATAACTATGGATAAGTCAAGTAAATTATGAAAATTATAGTAAGGAATAGAAAGGCAAATTTTGACTATTATATCCTGAATACCTATGAAGCCGGTATAGCCCTCCATGGGTCAGAGGTAAAATCTGTTCGCCAGGGGAAAATTAGTATACAGGATTCCTATGCTTTAATTATAGAGGGAGAAATTTATCTCTATAATATGCATATTTCTCCTTATAATAAGGCATCCTCTGATATAGATCCAAAAAGGAAAAGAAAACTATTATTGCACAAAAACCAAATCAGAAAGATAGAGAGCCAAATAATGAATAAAGGGTTGACAGTTATACCTACTGAGGTCTATATAGAAAGGGGCTTGATAAAAGTAAAGATCGCTTCAGCAAAGGGTAAGAGGAAATATGAGAAAAGGGATAAAATCGTTGAAAAGGAACAAAGAAGAGAGATGAGGAAGCATTTATGATCTTAATATTGCTTTCTCTTACAATAGATTTTAGCGGGTCTATCTATACCTTCAAGGAATATCCAATTGGAGGTGAGAAATATATAATGGTTGATGCCCTTGTAAAGAAAATGCACTTATCTTTTCATTATGACAACGACAAAGGGGTAATGACCCTTCAGAAGGAAAGATTGATTACTCTCATTCCTGATAATCCTTTCATAAGAATAGAGAAGGATATTCATCAGTTGGTTGTTCCTCCTTTAAGGTTAGGAGGAAAACCAATGTTACCTATATCCTCGTTGGATTTGATTCTATCCAGTCTTCTTAATAAAAAAGCTGTTTTCAAGAATGGAATACTTGAGATAGAAACCAGCATCAATCTCTACGGCATTAAATGGACAACTGAACCCTCTCTCACCAGATGTTCAATAGAATGTTCTCCTACCCTCAAACATTTCTTTAGTAAGAATAACGGAGAATGGGTGCTTACACTCTTTAATCCTATTTACAATAAAGAGATTTTAAATACCACCGCAAGAGGGCTTATTAATCATATTGAGATCGAAGAAGGAGATGGATTCCTGAAAATCAGGTTCAAGACAAAGGATGACCTTCCAATGGATATGATAAGGAAGAAAAAACTTTTAAATATAGAGGTGCGCAAATTTGAAAAGAGGAAGATCAAGACTATAGTAGTTGATGCAGGACACGGTGGGAAGGATCCGGGAGCGACTCATAGAGGAATAAAAGAGAAGGTTCTAGTTCTTGAAGTGGCAAAGAAATTGGCTTCAAGACTCACCGAAGATGGTTTTAATGTGATAATGACAAGAACTAAAGATGAATTCATCCCCTTAAAGGAACGCACCCGTATTGCCGATGAGACACATGCAGATCTTTTTGTTTCTATCCACTGTAATGCAGCACCCAATAAAAAAAGTATGCATGGAGCAGAGACATATTTTTTGTCGGCGGCAAAGAGTAATTGGGCAAGAACCGTTGAGGCAACAGAGAACGCAGCTGTCAGATTTGAATCAGAAAATTCCGCAGATATTCCGGATCTTGATTATATATTGAATGACCTTGCTCAAACACAATTTCTGGAGGAATCTCAACAGGCGGCTATCTATATTCAGGAGAGTATGATTCACAGGTGTAACCTTTACAACCGCGGAGTGAAACAGGCAAATTTTTATGTCTTGCGACTCAATTATATGCCTGCTGTACTTGTTGAAATAGCATTTATTACAAACGTAAAGGACAGGAAATACTTAAGGGATGGTAAGTTCCTTGAAAAAGCAGCAAACGCCATTGCAGAAGGGATAGAACAATATGCAAAAGAGCACTTATAATCCGATTGGCATCTTTGACTCGGGGATCGGAGGATTAACCGTTGTCAGAGAAATTAGAAAGAGCCTTCCGGATGTATCGATAATCTATTTTGGAGATACGGCTAGAGTTCCCTATGGAACAAAATCAAAGGATACTATTATAAGGTTTGCTCAGGAGGACATCAACTTCCTATTGCAGCATAAGGTAAGTGTTATTGTTTCCGCATGTTTTTCCGTTTCTTCGAACGCTCTTCCTTCTATTGAGGACGATATCGAAGTCCCAATAATAGGTATGATAAAGCCAGGTGTTAAGGCAATAGAGGGGAAATCGTACAGCAGTATTGGGGTTATTGGAACACAGGCAACCATAGAGAGCGGTGCCTTTGAAAAGGAATTGAAAACATCTGTTGGGGACATTCCGATTCATTCTATGACCTGTCCCCTTTTTGTTCCCCTGGCCGAAGAAGGTTGGCTCTCCGGCAAGGTAACTGAACTCGTAGCAGAGAAGTACCTATCCCCTTTAGTAGAAAAAGGAATAGAAGCACTGATTCTTGGCTGTACTCATTACCCACTCCTTACTTCAATTATTAAGAAGGTTGTGGGAGAAGATATCGATATAATAGAGCCTGGTAAGGAGGTAGCCCTTATAATCAAGGAATTCCTATCCAATGATGAAATGAAAACAAATGGGAATGGCAGTCTTCAAATATATCTTAGCGACATACCCAGGGGTTTTGCCGGTATCTCAAGGAATTTTCTTGGACATTCTGTTGAAGAGGTTCACCTCGTCAAGAATCTAAAAACCGGTTAAAAGATATTATTAGTATATTTTTTTAAAAAAGGAGGTACTGTGATACTATCAAGAGAGTCTCTGATTATCGCGCTGATTGTGGGATTGCTAATTATCCAAATAAAACCTCTCAATGCAGTAACCGCAAACCATCTTGTTATCTCTGAGGTTCTATATAATCCGGAAGGAAGTGAACCCCATCACGAATGGATAGAAATATATAATCCAACAGGAAACCCTATTTGTATTGATGGTTGGTCTGTTGATGATGGGGAAGGTAGCTGGATGGTTCCTGATCCTACCGGGAATGCAGATTATATCCTTGAGATTGGTGGATATATAACCCTTGCAAATAATGCAGACTCATTTAATACAAAATATGGATATTCACCAGATATGGCAAGAATTGTAGGCTCTACTACAGCAATAGGTTTGATTTTAAGTGGTTCGGTATGGCTTAACAATACCAGTGATCAGGTCTTCTTGCGGGGTTTTACCGATAGTTTGATAGATGCCCTTCAGTGGGGCAACAATTATGAATCACCTCCGGATAGTATCTGGTATCCGCTGCCTCCCAGTCCTGCAGCAGAGGATTCAACAATTCTACGGGTTCCACCTGGTGACGAATCGATAGAAGTTCAGGGCGCTGTATCAGAATCACTTGCTGTATACTGGATAGCATCAGGCGATACGAATGTTCCTTATGAGGGGCCCAATACCGGGGGATTAGCCGGCATTGATATTTCCACACATCCCAACCCCTGTGTTGAATTGATAATTCCTCATGAGATAATTGTATCCAATACAGTTATCGAGGTGCAAGTAAATAGAGGGATGGCTCCGGATAGAGTATGTATATTCAATGTAGCGGGTAGGAGAGTAGAAGAACTCCGATTGAGGAAGGCTGAGAAGAATCTATATAAGACTGAATGGCATCCAGGAGAACTCCCGACAGGTATCTACCTTATTACGCTTCCAGGTGGTAACCTTTACAGTAAAAAGGTATTGTTTTTAAGATAAAATCAGAAGGGGTAATCTGGGATTTAGGGATTAGGATTTTGGGTTTAGAAAATCAGAACTAATTAAACCTTCTTCTGCGTTCATCTGCGGCATTATTAGCATACAGCCAACAGTGTTCAGATGAAGAAATGAATATTCTTTCAATGTTTTTCTTTCTCTTAAATTACAAAAATCTAGGGTGGTGAGGGGCTTTGTGTCTTTGCGATCTTTGCGAGAAAAAAAAGGGGTTGGTGGTGGGTTCTTTCGTTAATCTGCGGTTAAATTCTTAGGTGTGGGGATGGGAGCTCCAATCTTTAGTAATAACAAGATAAAGTCAGAAAGGGAATCCGAGAGAGAAGTCATAATAAGTACCTGGAAACATTCTGTATAGATCAGTCCTTTTTGAAATATCAAAGTTGACAACAGTAATACCTAAATAAAGGCGAAACTCAATACCAAGAGACATAACTGGATCTACTAATCTGGGCCAGGAATTAACAGTTTCAAAGAATTTGAAATCTTTGTAGGAATATGTTGCTCCTCCAATGTCAGTAAATAATGCTCCATTTATCTGCCCTATTCTTATGGGGGGAAAGCCCAGATCCAGTCTCTTTATGAGTGGAAGCCTTAGTTCAAGATTCAGAAAACCAGCAGTTGTCCCTTGAAGAGAATTATAGGGATAACCCCTTATGGAACGTGCCCCACCCAATCCAATCAAAGAAAATTTTCTATTATCCTCACCCCAACTATGAAGCAGATAGAGCCTCATAGCAATAGTCCAATCCCTTGAAAGATACCAGTACTTCCTGAGATCCACTCCTGCATTCTCTACATCCCAGAATTTCTCTCCCTTGATCAGGTTCTTCTCCAGGAATACCCTTCCCCTGAAGCCTTTAATGGGGGAAATTTCCCCCCAGATCGTATTGTCCCGAACAAAAGAAATACCAACAAAGTTCCCATAAGAAACATCCGAACTGGTTCTGTAATAACCGGAATCTGTGAGTTGATACAATTCCTCTCCGAGTTTGTAACCACTTAGACCCAACTCGAAACGATTGAAACGATTCAGGGGATAGTATACCTCCACTCCAAGATTCCAGATATCACCTCCTACAATATTATTGCCATAGAAGAAATAACCTCTCTGCCTCAGCAGATATCCGCCATAATCTATTCTATGCTTGAGATAAAGATATTGGATAAGGAAATCACTACTTGTGAGATCAGTGCTGTTAAACATTGCATATAATCGATGATTACCCAGCATATCGCTCATACCTAAATATAGAAACCCGAATAATCCATAATCGGAGTAATAACCTATGGATGTAGAGACATAATCTATACCAATCCTTAAGGGTGCTTTCCTTCTCTCTCCCTTCTCCTCTAATGATACTTTAATATATTCAGAGGAGAATTCCTTCTCTGGATTTGGTTCCTTCCCTTCCAATTTTTGTATGGAGTCTATCAGAAAGATATCCCACCCCATATTGGAATATACCGAGAGGGCTGTTTTCCCTGAATTCGCAATAGAGAAGGAATGTAAAGAGCCTATTATATCGGTTATTTGTTTCACTTCTGTTGAGTGCGGATTAAACATATATAAATTGCATGCGCCATCCCTATAGGAGATGAAGTATACATTGGAACCATATACCTCTGGACTCTTAATGTGGTCCCCGAACTCAAGGTATTCCCTCACATTTCCATTTTCATCGGAAATAAAAAGCCTTCTTTTACTATAATCCCACTCTTCTAATAATGGACGGTCACTCACAAAGAGTAGAGAATCGCCTATCCAGGTGGGCTCGTCATCTGAGTATCTGTCGTGGGTTATATTTAGAAGTGCCCCATCCTTGAGTCCATATATGTAAATATCAGAAGCCCCATTCTTCAAACCAGCAAAGGCTATCCTCTCGCCATCCTGTGACCACTGTGGCCATTTAATCCTATCAAGAGGGAGCTCTATCCTCTCTGATACCTTTCTTTCCCTTACATCATAGATATATAGAACATCCCTTCCATGCTCCTGAGCAGGGAAGGCAATAAATTGTCCGTTTGTAGAGAAATCAAGATGTCCATCCAGTAGGTGTAGGGATTCGAACTTTGGACTTCTCCCACCCTTTACAAGAAGGCCAAGGTCCTCTTTATCTATTGCAGAAACAATGCGGATTTGCACCTCCTCCACTCGATCGGTATAATAAACGATTTCCTCTCCCGAAGGGGATATCGATGGAGCATAGTTATAGATATTACGTTCTCCTTTATGAGTTACAATAGGTGTTGCTATTTCCTCCACCTCCTCTTTTTCCTCCACAAGAGGCCAGTATTCCTTCTTTAAGCTCTTTATCCATTGTTTGTTCAATTCCTCTTCATCTATTCCCAGGACCTGCCTGAGAGTACCATCTAAGGATTGAGTAACCTTTATCTTATGGAGTAATTCCCCTATCTTTTTTTCCCCATAACGCTCATTGATAAAACGAAGAATGGATTGCCCTTCCTTGTAAACAGCATATCCACCAAGGAAATTTAATTCGGAGATAGAATAAAGCTTCTCATTGAGTACGGCATCCCGTATATACGATTCAGCGCTCTCGTCCCAACCAAGGGATTCGAACTCAGCCATCCCCTCTATAAACCATAGTGGTATCCGCAATGTTGCCGCCTTACTTAGTGCGGCCATTCCCCTTCCATAAAGGATACGATACTGAAACACATGAACCAATTCGTGAAATAGAACGTGCCGAAAATCTGAATAGGACCCATTAAAGGGTAGAACTATCCTCTTTTTGAATATCTCTGTAAACCCTCCCACCGATTCCGGTATTCTCTGCATTATAACATTAGTCCCTTCGAAATCCGGATGGGCCTTATAGATTATAACCGGGATTTTAGACTCATTCTGTCCCTCATTGTATCCCAATCTATCCTTAAGTCTATTGTAAGCTTCTTCCAGAACATCCTCGGCAAAGGGTATCAGGACTTCTTCTGAAGAGTAATAGAATATCTCAAAGTGCTCGGTCTCGTTTATAAACCACTCGAACTGCCTATACTGAATCTTGTTCTGTCCAAATTGATATTGAGAAAACAGAAACAATAATATAATCATAGTATCTCTCCTATTATAAATCCAAGCAGGATCCCTGTAGCAAAGGCCCAGGCAAGGATCTTTGTATCCAATATTTCCCTTTTATATCCCATCTTTATAGCAAGAAAGGCTATCAAATTACCCACTCCGTTAACCAAAAAAAGCAAGGGTAGTGCAAGGAATTTCACAATTATATGTCCAACACCAGGTATTGTGCCTATGAGTCCCAATATACTGGTCCAGGCCTGGCTTACCAATCCAAAAAGAAACAGGGATATGCCAATAAGCCATTTGTCCCATCCTAAATGGAGTCCTATTGTTATAACAATAACCGAGGCGACAATAAGTATGAGAATGCGTATAAACCTGGCCCTGGATGTTTTTACCTCTGTTGTAAAATCTTCCTCGAGTTCCTCTATTTCATCAACCATAATCTTCTATCAAGGGTTCTATATTGTATTGCCTCTGCTATATGAGGAGATGTTATCTCCTCTGTTCCCTCCAGGTCGGCTATTGTTCTTGCCATCTTCAATATTCGGTCAAATGCCCTTGCGGAGAAACCAAACCTCTCCATAGCATTATTTAGTAATTTTCTGCTTTCTTCATCTATTGAACAATATTTTCGAATCTTTTTTGAGTCAAGGTGTGCGTTAAAGAATATATCCTCCTCCTTGTATCTATCCTCCTGGTTCTTTCTTGCCTTATCTATCCTCTCTCTAATGGTATTCGATCCTTCTCCCGGCTCCATATCGATCATATCATCATACCGGACCCTTGGAACAGTTATATGCATATCGATACGGTCAAGGAGTGGACCTGATATTTTTGAGCGATAACTATCTATCTGGGATGGAGTGCAGGTGCACTCGTGATATTGGTCGCCAAAATACCCACAGGGGCATGGATTCATGGCAGAGACAAGCATAAAACGGGCAGGATAGGTTAGGGTGCTTCTTGCCCTTGATATTGTTACGGTTCCGTCCTCAAGGGGTTGTCTTAAAACCTCCAGAACATTTCTTCTGAATTCAGGCAATTCATCCAGGAAAAGAACGCCGTTGTGGGCAAGACTCACCTCTCCCGGCTGAGGATATGTGCCTCCACCTATGAGCCCGGCATAGGAGATGGTATGATGAGGAGACCTGAATGGTCTTTTTGCAACAAGAGGTTCGGAAGGTGGTAGGGCTCCAGTAACTGAGTGAATCTTTGTTGTCTCAATAGCCTCTTCTATGCTCATTTTTGGAAGAACGGTTGGGATACGTTTGGCGAGCATCGTTTTACCAGAACCAGGGGGGCCAATCATCAGGACATTATGACCTCCGGCGACTGCCACCTCCAACGCTCTTTTTGCTCCGGCCTGTCCTCTGACATCTTCAAAATCGATACTGAAATTTGAAAAAGACTGAAATATCTTATCCCTATCCACATCAAAGGAATCCTTAAATCCGTCATTCAGGATATTTACACATTCTTCGAGAGATTCAACGGGATATACTGAAGCCCCACCTACCACTGCTGCTTCCTCTGCATTCATGCTTGGAACTAAGATATTCTCAATCTCATTATCCCTTGCAAGAATAGAAGCTGGTAGAACCCCTCTTGCTCTTCGAATACGACCATCAAGCGCAAGCTCACCAAGCACCAACGTTTTCGGCAAATTGGTGGGGTTTATCTGTGCCGATGCAGATAGGATTCCAATGGCTATTGGGAGATCCAGTGCCGTTCCCACCTTCTTTAGATCGGCAGGAGCAAGGTTGACCGTAATCTTCTTTACTGGAAAATTATAGTTTAGATTTCTGATTGCCGATTCTACTCTTTCCTTTGATTCACGAACTGCAGTCTCAGGCAAACCCACTATTGAGAAGGAAGGAAGTCCCCTGGCAAGGCTAACCTCTACCTCTACTAATTTCGCTTCAATCCCCAAAAGGGCATAAGAATAAACCCTTGAAAGTTTCAATTTCTTCCCTTCTTTTTAATCATTGTATAAACTTATAAATAATAACCCTTATGTCAAGTCAGGAATAAAAATAACACACTACCTCCCATTCTATTAACCATTCATTATGAGAAAGACTAACACCCCCCATTTTTTAACCACAGAGAGCACAGAGCCCAACTATTCCCCTTTAATTCTTTGTATTTTAAGAGGATGAAAAAGAGAGAATTTTTTTGTAGGGGCGTTCTATTGAACGCCCCATTCTCAGGAGGAATCCACTGACAAGCTTTGCAATTACTACATTGCCATGGTCTAATCATAAAAGTTCTGGGGTAGTCAGAAGATTTGCCATCTCAGCAAGAATAAATTTGCACTGAGTACACTCTTTCAGATTGAATTTCCATTCCGTGAGATAGTAAACAGTTAACGGAGTAAACCAACTGAATAGATAAGATTTGGTAAAAGTACTCAAATCCCATCTCCAATTTTCTTATGAAAGACAAAAAAGAATTAGTGACACACCTTTATTTTGCATCCAATCTAATTCGGAAAAAGGAGGAGATTTTTTATAAAACCCCCTCCTTTTGTTGCAATTATATCCTTATGTTCAATTAGTGTTACTATTTCTACGAATAGATTTATTTCTCTTTTTCTCAAAAGCAAAAGCAAATCCCGAAATAATCAGAACAATTATAAGAGAAAGATGTAGATTATTACTTGCAAAGTATAATCCCACACCAATTAACCCAATTATTGATGAAATAATAACTCTTCTTTTCATCATGGATTGGGATCATCCATTGCACATGCTAAATAAGAAAGAGCCCCATAAATTCCAGTGGTCCAAGGGCCAAAGGTATCTGAGAGCCCTGTTCCAAATATATCGAGAGCTACTTGCCAATTAATAGCTTTGTTTGACCCATATTCCTCCAGTTCTTTTATTGTTAATAATATTTGTTCTTTAAGGAAATTAGGCTCTAAAAAAACAACTGGTACAGGAGGTAGTCCAATTTCCATTTTAGCCTTTTTCAGTTCATTTATGAAATCGCTCTTATCAAATTCGCCGGGAGAAACAACACCAAATACCTCTTTTTGATTTCCAATAGTAATATTGACAGCAAATTCTGAGTTTCTAAATGTGCTTCCTATCTTCCTCTGTTCAATATCCATCACAATATTATAAGATTCATTCGGAACATATTCAATTAAGGAATGGAGTTTTTGTTGGTTCATATCAAAAATTAAGACAAAAAACAAGATTTCCACATCTCCTTCATAGAATATTTCTTCTACTTTTATGAAGTCCTTTGTCTTTTGATATTTAAATTCACATTTTATATGATTTTCATTCTTATCGTATCCACTAATCTCCTTTAGCAATCCATCATCTCTGTATTCAACACATATATCTTCTATCGGATGAACACTTGTCTTGGGGATAAAGAAACATTCTTTTTCTTCTCTTGGTAGAACGTTTTCATACCCCTCAAAGAACTCGCTTAGTAATTTGACCATAGTATCATATTCCGAACTCTTGTATACGCTGTTCCCCGCGGCTATGGCCTCAGTAAGTGGACCAGTTTGTGTTTTTTCACAATTTACTATTAACATTAAGACTATGGCGATTACAAACAGGTTACGGATTTTAGACATCTTTTGTCGTCTATACACCTGAACCTCCTTTTTTAGTTTAAGTTAACATTTTAACTAATAAATCCAACCAGCAATTGTCTGTATATCTATTATTCTATATTTTATTGCCAATTAGACTGCTTTCCCATTTAGATTGCTCTACTCATTCCCTGCACCCACCCTTGGGCACAGGGTTCACCTAAACGAACCTTTCTCTCTTTGTTAAGGAATATACTAAACTTAAACTGGAATTCTTTTCTTTTGTTACACAATTGATTATTTCCTCGGAAGTTATATCACTTCGAGAGAGAGAGTTTAAATATCATTCTCTTCTTCATGGCGGTTTCATTAATAACAGAAAGTTTGAATTTGTCAAGGTTACAAAAAGATAATTCCTTACTTCTTTTTCTCATAAACACAAAGAACGCCTGCCTGTGCCGTTGGTAAAGCAAACAGGCTTCCTTTGTAAGAAAAATCTGGGACAGTGTCAGGTATAAAAATAACCCCGGAGAAATTCCGAGGTTATTTTATGGATTTTTCCCTGTAATACTAAAAGTCAGTATTCCTTCAGAGTTACATTACTGTTTATGACTCACTCCAATATCGGTGCCATAACTCAGTTCGCCATTATCAATACGGATATGATAATGGCAATCAGGATTCGTGCAAACCCACGCTTTGTAGGGTATAGTTGCGCCGTTCTGACCATAATCGGATAAAGGCACAAGGATACCATAATTACACTTTAAACATTTAGGAAAGTCTTTCTGAGGCTCCACTTCCTCCTCCCTTTCTATGATTTGTGTTTACCTGTAAATACCTATTTCAAAAAAAATCACTTCAACTTTTCTTCACCTGATAGATTGTCTCAACACTTCCATACTATATTATACCCCTGAAGAGAACCCTGTCAAGAGGGAAAATTGTCACACTACCCCTTATTTTACCACAAAGGCACAAAGAACACGAAGCCCTTCACCACACCTAATTTTTATAATTCAAGAGAGAAGAGAGCACGCTACCCTTCCACCTTTTTTAACCGCGGAGGAACGCAAAGGGAATTCTGTTTTGTAGGGGCGACTCGGTGAGTCGCCCAAAATGTAGGGACAAGGCATGCCTTGTCCTCTTCGCTCTTCTTATGCGAAGCAATCTCGGAAGGGTTCTGTGCTGGGTTTCCAATTCTTGACTCACGACTCTCGACACACGACTCAAGACTAACAATACTACTGTCACACTGCTTGCCCCGTAGGGAGGGAACCGATCGTATCGGGGTACCCTTTGTGGTGAAATAAAGGGGTGGGGTAGTGTGTGGCCACATTAGGGCTTGACTTATTCGATTATTTCACTATTATTTTTTTAGTAAGGAGGAATTAAGAAGTCAAAGGAGGTGAGGATATTTGACAGGCGTAAAGATACGTGAAGGTGAGTCCTTTGAGAGGGCTTTTCGACGGTTCAAGAGACTGTGCGAAAAGGAAAAGATACGCAGCGAGATAAAAAAGCATCAGAGATATGAAAAGCCCAGCGAGAAACGACAGAGAAGGGCAAAAAAGACACGAAAATATCAGTCTTACTGATACTTGAAGTATAGGTATAAAAGAATAAACTTTTGTAAAATTTCATGGTTGATGTAATCTCTCTTGTAGTAATAGGAGGTTTCCTACTGTGGGGAATGAAGAAAGGATTTATACTTGAGATATCAGAGATTGCGGGGCTCATTCTTGCTTTTGTCCTTTCCATACAGCTCCCTATAGGATTGAATATTGGCGGGTGGAAATATTTAGTAAGTTTCTTGATCTATTTCCTTATCATTAGTATAGGTTTTACCATCCTATCAAAATCGATTAATAAAACCCCGCTTGCCCTGATTGATAGGATTCTTGGAGCAGCAATAGGCGCAATAAAAGGACTGATAGTTGTAATCATCATCTTTCTGATAATTAGTATAGTGCCGGGGAGCCAAAGCGATGCCAATCTTAACAACAGTATAATATACAAAAACACCCTGAAGATAAGGCCGGTACTAAAGGGATTCCTGCAGAGAAAAGTAAAGGAATTAAAGCCAGAAGAAAAAATAAAGATACTCGAAAAACATAAAGGGAAATACCTACTAATCTAATGAAAGACATCGCCCAAATCGTTGGGTTGAACCATCTGCTAAAAATCGTGGCCGAATACGCAGATTCAATACCAGGCAAAGAATTCATCCTCTCCCTCAAACCTACTCATCCTGAAGAAAAAGAGCAACAAACATTTGATTATCTTTTGCAAGTTATTGGCAATCAATCTCTTATACCTGATTTATCCATTATAGAGAACAAGGGAAAGCCTGAGATTGGAGTTTTCTTGTCTACGAAAGACCTGTTGCATCATGCGAGGATGCTGGAAATTGTTGCAGAGATGAAGGAAATACTCGAAGAAAACAAGTTTCTGATAGAATTAGAAGAGCAACTTGTTGAATTGCCGGAACTTCAAAAAGAGATCGAAAAAAGCATTGATGAAGAAGGTCTTATAAGGGATGATGCTACCCCCCTTTTGAAATCGCTAATCCGTCAAAGGAAAAACCTTCAATCTCAAATCGATGAGAGGCTGAAAGAGATAATGGCTGATAGGGGGGAATTGCTCCAGGATACGATTGTAACCCAGCGTTCAGGAAGAACAGTTATTCCTGTGAAATACGAACGCCGTGGGGAGATTGAAGGCCTTGTGGTAGATCTATCCAAGAGTGGAAATACAGCCTTTGTTGAACCCGGGGAACTTATACCGATGAATAACCGTTTTCGTGAGATAGAAATTGAGATAGAAGAAGAGAAGAAAAGAATATTGAAATATCTCACAGATAGATTGAGGAAAGAATTCAATTCAATAAAAAGGAATATAGAGACGTTGGCAATAATTGATTCCCTCAGGGCGCGCGCAAGGTATTTGCAGGATTTCAAGTGTATAATTCCTGAATTCTCTGATGAGTGCATCCTTGAACTCAAGAAATGCCGCCATCCTCTGTTGATGGTAGATAGGGAAGTGGTTCCCCTGGATCTTTCTCTGGGCGAGGAGAATAGGACGCTCCTGGTAAGCGGTCCAAATGCAGGAGGGAAGACGGTATTACTGAAAGCAATAGGAATAAATGTCCTTGCTGCTTACTCTGGCTTACCAATTCCTGCTGCAGAGGGAACTATAATAGGAAAATTTAAAAACCTGTATGGAATCATAGAAGACGAACAATCCCTTGAGGAGAACCTCTCTTCCTTTTCATCCTATGTCATTCGCTTCAAAAGGATTTTAGAGAAGGCGGATGAGTTCAGCCTCGTGCTCTGTGATGAACTCGGAGGAAATACCGACCCTGAAGAGGGGAGCGCCCTGGCAACAGCAATATTGAATACGCTTACCGAAAGGGGTTGCCTTATTATTGCTACTACACACCTGAGCGCACTTAAGTTCTATGTGGCTGAACACGAAGGGATGCAGAACGCAGCAATGGAATATATAGATGGCCCCACCTATCATTTACAACCGGGGCTCCCCGGTGGCTCGAGGGCTATTGCTGTAGCTGAATCCCTTGGACTTCCGATAGAGGTAATTACAAGGGCAAAAGAATTCCTCGACTCCTCTGTGCTTAAGGCTGAAGATTTAATAGAAGAACTCGCAAGGAGAACCAAAAAGATTAAGGAACGCGAACGAGAAATAGAGGAACTCAGAACGAAACTCCATAGGTCTGTCATGGAATATAATGAGAAAATGGGTAATCTCAAACAGGAGAGAAAACATTTAATACAAGAGTCTGAAGAGAAAGCAAGAGAGATCATTGCAGATGCACGTTCTACTGTAGAAAAAACAATAAGGGATATCAAGGAGTCTAAAGCCGCTACGGAATCCATAAAGGATTACAAAAAAGCCTTTGACTTCTTTCTGGGAGAACAGGAAGAAAAGAAGAGAAAAACAACAAAACTCAAAACAGAAAAGAGCCCTATTAGATACGAAGTCGATACTGACATCCCTCTGGAGATATCCATCCGTGGAATAACAAAGGAAGAAGCCTGGGAAGAACTGGATAAATATCTTGATAGAGCTGTTCTTGCCGGATATGACCACATCAGGATCGTTCACGGCAAAGGGAGCTGGATACTGCGAAATATGACACACGAAAAACTAAAGAAAGATCCAAGGGTAACATCCATATCAACTCCTCCACCCAGAGAGGGCGGAGGCGGAGTTACAATTGCTAAACTAAAATGAGGCAAAAATGATACCTGACGTCCCCCCAATTTTTTCAGAATATTGCTTTGTGCTCGGGTTTACCATTCGAGAAACCGCAGTCAATTTCCCCAGCGAGGAAATTGCTGCTTCCGCTCTCGGGCTCACTCTCCTTGATTTTCAAGGGAAATCAAGGAACCATGCCCGTTCGTGGTCCGAGAGGATTTCTCTAACGGCAAACCCTCGCTTTATTAACTATGCTAAAGCTATTTATAATCTTTCCTCATGAAAATTATACC
>JAGLZA010000150.1 GCA_023131835.1 Caldifarciminota bacterium | reverse complement strand
CATTAATATCAAAATCTGCTGCAACCGCTATGCTGCTCACTACTATCATCCCGGGAGGAGGCCAGTTCTATACAAGTAGATGGGTCAAGGGTATATTGCTTGGAGGAATCCAATCATATATCCTTTATAATGCCTGGGAAACACAACTCGACCTGAATGATATAGATAAAAGATTGAATGAATCATACAGCGAAGCCCTTGCTTCGGAGAAGGAAGACCTTCTGATAAAGAGAAGGGAAATTGTATGGTGGGGGATTTTCGTTTGGACTATTGGAATCTTTGATGCCTATGTGGATGCTCAACTCTATGATTTTAAGAGCGATATCACTATGGACCCTGGGGGCAACCCAAAACTGAACGTTTCTATTAATATCCATTATTAATGTTTCACGTGAAACATTCGCTTGTCGAGGGATTAAAAGAATTGGGTATTGCTGCTGACGAGAAAAAACTCCAATCCCTCATTCAATATATAGAAGAATTGATTCAATGGAACGATAGGATAAACCTATTTTCTCGACGATTAAATAAGGAAGAGCTAACAGAAAAACTGATACTCCCTTCTCTTATACCATATAAGATTATTCGCATGGGAGAGAAACTCCTTGACTTTGGGGCAGGGGCTGGATTAGTTGGTATTCCGCTTGCGGTTATCCTTCCTGAAGCCTCTATTGATTTACTTGAATCCACGGCAAAAAAAGCAACCTTCCTCCGACACATTCGCACAACACTCTCCCTGGATATTGGTATCATCAATCAATTTATTAGCAACTCAAAAGACCTGAACCATAGATACGATACCGTTCTTGCTCGTGCTGTGGATCCGGAAGGTATACCCCCTGGTATCAGTAAAAGAATTATATACTATGGTGAGTATAAGGGAGATAAATTAAAGTTAGACGCTTCTATAGAATGGAAAAACTGGAAGATTTCGATTTTGTTGGCCTGATGTTTCACGTGAAACATTCCTGGTAGATTCACCACAAAGGCACAAAGAACACGAAGCCCTTCACCACACCTAATTTTTATAATTCAAGAGAGAAGAGAGCACGTTACCCTTCCACCTTTTTTAACCGCGGAGGAAAGCAAAGAGAATTCTGTTTTGTAGGGGCGACTCGGTGAGTCGCCCAAAATGTAGGGACAAGATATATCTTGTCCCTCTTCCTCAGTGAGGGTTGGGTTGGCCCTAACTCCTATCTTCGACTGATGATTCTCGACACTGGACATTGGATTAATCTTGTGTAAAAGCCCTTCTGGATTCAATTGTAGTGGCAGATCTTGCGCCTGCCTTTTGTTGGCCCAATGTTTCACGTGAAACATTCCTGGCCACCCTTCCCCACCCCGAATATGCCACGGTTCCTGCACGGTTGATTTTGGGAAAAGCCACTCACCACCCAGATTAAAGTTTTGGAGAAAAAGAAAGGATTCGTATATGTCGGTGCAAATCTGTGTCTAAAAAATGGGTGGAGAGGCATTTTTCACTTTGCATTCTTCAATTTTCAATTGGAGCGAAGCGACATGTCTCTGTGGCAATTCCTTTCCTATAAAACAAAAAAAATTCTTCTCTGTAACCTCAGTGCCTCTGTGGCAGAAATCTAAATCTTAAATCCGGATATTATAAAGGCATCTTGTTTCATCTTTATCCTTCCTCCCTCATCCATCCCGATTACCTTCCCGCATTTTTTACATTTAATCTCATTACCATCGTGTTTACTGTAATCTTTTTCTATTCTATCCTTATAACAGTAAAGCACTCTGCCCTTCCCAATCTTTTTATATTTAAATATCTTTAATTTGCAGGCTGAACATTTTATAGTTAACATACTTCTTCTTTCTTGAGAAGGGTGGCATTCGATTGAACGCCCCTACCAATCTTTTGAATTTTATTTTTCTCTTTCGTTTTTCGTGTGTGGAGGTATGGAAAAACAAAATATTCATCTTCTTTGTGTCCTTCGTGTCTTTGTGGTGAGACCTCATTCATCCTCTGAAAATGCAAAGAATCAAAGGGGAGTGGTTTATATCTGTGTCTTCTGCGTTCATCTGCGGTTAAAAAATGGAGGGTGGTGTGTTCTTCATTCATTCTCAACAAAGCGAAGGAGGGCATCCTTCCAGCCAGAAAGGTCTCTGACGAGCCAGGCAAATGAATCAAGTTCGTTCTCTCTGTTCCTGAAAATCACCTTGAGAAGGGGTTGGAGTTTGGTTTTGTGCAGATGGGATTTTGGCGTCTCAACGTCAACAATAGACGAAACCGGTATCTGAAACTCCCTCTTTGGCATCCACATCTCAAAATAGAGTTCCTCTTCGGTTAATATCAACACCCCATTTCCCCTCACCTGTTTTTGGCCTAAGGATTCCTGTCCGAAGAAATTAGCGCCCGGAGAGGTTTTTAAAACCCGCCTTCCTTTGAATTTGTCCAGTATGCCTTTTACCCTCTTTTTGAGGAACCGTTTTAGAAAGAACAAAAAAGCGAACCAGAAACCCAGGAACCCTGCTATCGCACATATAGTAATCAACATTGGTTTCTCCATAATTTATCCTCCTTTCGGTTATTTTAATATCTTAAGCGTTCTCCGCCTTTTCGTCAAGGTTGAGGATGCTTTTTGCATCCGCTACTATTATTAACCACAAGAGGTATGAAATATTCAAAAAACTACCCAATTTTAGCCACGGTTTCTTCACGGTTTGTTTAAAATTCCTTGTTACCCCTCCTCCCATCCCTTTTTTTGACACTGATTTTCACTGATTGAACTGATTTAAAGATTTCCCACTACTTCCCCCAAAAGACACTGATTTTTTTAATTTATTTTTTTATCAGTGATTATCTGTGTTATCTGTGTCAAATTCTGGATGGATCTCAAGCAAAAGGAATTAGTTAAATGGTCGAATAGTTAATTAGGAGCGAACCCAACGAACCCTACGAACTCCACGAACCCTATAAATTGTCATTGCGAGTTCATCTCCTCGCTCTTCTTATGCGAAGCAATCTCGGAAGGGTTCTGTGCTGGGTTTCCAA
>JAGLZA010000015.1 GCA_023131835.1 Caldifarciminota bacterium | reverse complement strand
CGCCTTTAAGGTAAGTTATGAATCGAGAGATCTGCCTGGCTATAACTTCCAAATCCTTGTAGAAGTCATTAAATTGTTCTTCGGTAAGATATTTCCGGTCAAGCGCAAGATAGAGTTGAGTTTGAAGTTCAGAAGCCGAACCTTTTGCAATAAATAGAAATTGGATGAATTCTTTGTTTGAACGTCTCGAAAAGCCTTCGGCAATGTTTGAAGGAATTGATATTGCTGCTCGTCGCATTTGATCTTTTAAAGCGAAATCTTGAGAAAAATTGCCTTTATTCGTTATGCCATAGATATTTTCAACAATTTCTCGCGCTTTTTTCCACGCTTCTATGTCTTCGAATTTCTCTATTTTAGCCATTGTTACTCTTTGAATATCTCTTTCTCTACTTCTTTGCTAATCGTAAGATTATCGGATTTTTCTATTTTATTTAATAGTTTTTTAACCTCTTCTTTGGTTTTAATTTCACTTTTCCATAAAGCTCGCAGTATAGCTTGAAGGGATATAACATGAACCCCTTCTGTTTTAGCAAACTTCCTTGCCACAAAATCATTTGTTGCAAAAATATACCCCTTCACCCTACAGATAGCAATTGCTTCGAGTTCTCCCTTCCCTAAACTTCTCACTCCCTTAAGTAAGCGGTTATATTCCAGAAGGACTTCTTCAGTTAGTAGGATTGTTTTTACTTCTAAAAGAGCTCTGGAAGGAAATTTGTAACCATAATCTAATGGTATCGAAATTTCCTCTTCAATCCCAGAAGTGATTGCCAGATTCGTTTCTCCAAATAGTGCCTTTAGTGCACCTATGGCGTCGACTTTGGCAAACATAGATAAGATATCAGTGTCCAGAATGAGGGTCATCGGCAGATCTTAAGAATTTCTTCAACTTCCTTTGAGATTTCTCTCCCAAGTTCAGGAACGGTGAGTTCAATCCCCTCTTCTTTTAGTAATTCCTTGAAGTCTTCTATATTAACTCCGCAAATCTCAGAGGCTCGAGACAGTGATACTTTGCGCCTCTTGTAGAGTTCTACCGCAAGTTCCTCCCTTAGGTGGGGCTTGCTTCTCAGGAGAGCACGGAAAGCATCACTAATTAGTTCGTCTCGGTCTGAGTATATACCTTTTTCGATTAAAATACTTAAATCATCCAAAATTGTCTTTGACATCTTTACTCCTCCTATTACTATTTATATGGTAAAAAAAGGGAAAGTCAAGAGGGGTTGGGGTTCGTGGGGTTCATTGAGTTCGTGGAGTTCATGGGGTTGAAAAGAAGTCCAGGGTCGTGCGTCGAGAGTCGAGTGTTGAAGAGTTAGTGGGTTGGTGAGTTAGTCGGTTGGTCAGTTCCTCCCAGACCTCTACAGGAATTAGGGATTAGGATTTAGGGTACAACCCAGACCTCCCAAGAGATTGCTTCGTCGCTACCGCTCCTAGCAATGACGGTGGTATGTGATATGTGCATGTTCATCTTCTATCTCATAACACATAACACCCGCTTGTCTTCTCGCTTAACTTCTATCACATAACACCTGCTTGTCTTCTCGCTTGACTTCCTGTGCAACCACCGAGCTTTTTCGATCATTGCGTTGATTGCGTCGGGCGTTGGGCGTTGATGAATCAATGCGTCCATACCTTTTTGATAGAATAAATCTTAACACCATGTTTGTCAAATAAATCTTTTAAGAGTGGTTCCTTTCTTGGATCCATCAGTAAAACTCCTGGAGCAATCTTTTCTTTCTCTACATCAATTATCTTTGATTTCGATTTGTATAATTTTCTTATAACAGCACGTTTATCCTTTTCCTCTATTCCTTTTAATGAATAAGTGCAGAGAAGGTTTGGGTTAAGGGCTTCTTTTAATTTCTTGCCCACAATTAATCTCGGATCACCCCAGATCATTATTCCACTCTTACGAACTTCCCATAAAAAATCTGGTTCCATCTCCCCTTTATCACCAATATTATAAAAAGTTAGAGAAAAGGGGTGCTTGAGATTATACTTTTCAGAAATCGCTGCAGTGATTCCACGAGCAACTCTGGCTTCATCCCCTATCTCTGGATTATGATCGCTTTTGGTTACTAAAAGAAGATCTATATCACTCTTCTTTGAAACATCACCAGTTAGGGCAGACCCAAATAATATTACTCCGATCAGGTTTGGTATTTCCTCTGCTCGCTCAATGAAATCCATTAAAGGAGATTTGAATTCCTCATAAATACTCATTTAACCCACTCCTCTACTTCACTGATATACTCAAGGCATTTCTTTACTATTTCGCCATTGCCTTTACCACCATACCATCTTCCGACTCTAAATGTGTCCATTGCCTCAAAAACTCCCGCCACCCGTTCCTCGTCTATGCTCCTCAGCTCCCTGCACAATCCAACATGAGTATCAAGATGCCTGCCATATTTTCGCTCCATTCCGAACGCTATCAGATGTTGCATTATTCCATATGATAACTCAACAATTGCCACTACATGAGCCCCTTTTTCATCTGGTAGCAACTTTTCTAAACTCTTTTTTATCTCCTCTGCTTTTTCTTTATGTCCTTCAGCATTCATTTGTCCATCCGGTGACAGAAATATAACATTTTTTAGATATTTGTCAATAGGGTGACAGAAAATTAGTAAAAATTGCATTGGGCGTTTTATGTGATATGTGGTATGGAAGTCCAAGGTCCAACGTCCAAAA
>JAGLZA010000149.1 GCA_023131835.1 Caldifarciminota bacterium | reverse complement strand
AACTCCACGAACCCCACGAACCCAACGAACTCCACGAACCCTACGAACTCCACGAACCCTACGAACTCCACGAACCCAACAATTTGTCATTGCGAGTTCATCTCCTCGCTCTTCTTATGCGAAGCAATCTCGGAAGGGTTCTGTGCTGGGTTTCCAATTCTTGACTCACGACTCTCGACACACGACTCAAGACTAACAGCACTACTATCACACTGTCAAGCCCCGAGACAAGAGAGAGGCGCATTTTTTGAAAAAAAGAGGAGACTGAAATTTGTCTCCTCTTCTTCAATGTATAAGATATACCTTATACAGTTTAACTCTAAGTTTTTCTTATTTCATTAGAATCAGTTTCTTTGTTTTTGTATTTTCATCTGCTTTTAGAACGGCAAAGTAAATACCATTGGGTACGATTTCTCCGCAATTATTCTTACTGTACCATGTAACATAATGCGTACCTGCAGGTCTTATGCCATTAACAAGTGATTTAACAGTCCTTCCTAATTGGTCAATTATCTTCAACGAAACATTATGGCTGTTTGGCAGATAAAATTGTATGGTGGAGCTTCTACTGAAAACATTCTTATCGATGCTAAGATTTATGTCATCAGTAGTTATTTCCGTTTCATCTACACCGGTGAGGTCACTTCTGTCGTAGTATGCATGCTCATCAGGGTAATTTGCATATACAATTCCATATAGGCCAAGTGCAACTCGTTCTATTGAAGGTTTTACATTATAGCGAGTAACGCTGTCGGCAAAAGAAACTGGTGAAGTCCACCCTGGAGAAACAGGATAACCTCTATGTCTATAAAAACCTTCTGCAGCAATACCTTGATTCTGATAAACAACACCGAATCCATCCCCATTTCTTCCTGTAATATCGTTCATAATTCCGATGTTTTCAGAAGGAGAAGCTAATATTCCCGATATCCAGGTAGACCCATCATCATAAGAAACTATATACCTAAAGTTGTAATATGAACCATCATAATGGGGATATGTTATCATAATTGTATCCCTGTATGTAGCAATAGAAGTCCTGGCATTACTATTGGTTCCTACATAATCAAAAGGACCATGATATACCCAGGGAGACCTTTCAACAGCATAAAGGCTGTTATCAGTGCCAACATAAGAAGCCCATCGTTCATCCCCATTAGGGTCATGACCTGTATCAAGCCCTCTATCTGCATTTCCTATACCAGGGTCTATTGAACCCCAGGTTTCTGCATCCTGATCGCTCCAGTAGTACCTGAGTGAGTCATTACCCATGATAGCCCAATAGTATATCCTGTTGTCCGATAAATCTGCATTGCTTGCCAGGTCTATATCTCTTATAAGGACTCCTTCGTCGATTGGAGTCTTATTGCCATAAGTGCCATCACTTAGCCCAGTGCTGTTATAGAATCTCCTTATTTTACCTGTATAAGTACCACTCAAATTTGCCAAATATCCTACATAAAAGTAATCCCCGTGGACAACCCCATCTACATCATAAATATTGGTATTTGTACTTAACCAGTTAAAAGTTTCTGACCAGGTTTTACCGGTGTCAGAAGAAAAACAAACGCTCCAACGATGATTTGATATATCAGCATTATGAAGAAGTGCAACGAAAAGATGTCCTGTTGTATTATCTACATCAAGTGATACTACAGAAATGTCTTCTCTACTGCCAATCTGAACATCATCTCCCCACCTTACACTTGTTTTTATTGGTTCTTTCCATTGAATACCTATACATGCATCCTGTAGGTCTGGTGAATATTTGAGTAATTCTATCGCAC
>JAGLZA010000148.1 GCA_023131835.1 Caldifarciminota bacterium | reverse complement strand
TATATCATTCATCGGATGGGAGCGCCGAAGAGGGGGCGCTTAATAAGTACCGCAAAGTTGGGATACCTTTAAATAGAAGGTGAAAGAATAGCATAAGAGGGGGTAAGAGAAGGTGAAGAGAAGCGAGGGAAAAGGAAGCGATAGTGAAGAAGCAAGTGGAAGTGAAGGTGAAATACAGAAACAAAGCATGGAAAACCTTTCATATACCGAAAGCTTTATATACCCCCTTGAGCAAGTGGAATATATAAAAATTTAGGAGGTGAAAAAACAAAAAAATGAATACAAAAAGCAAAAAAGGGATAATAGGGATAACATTTGTAGCAATAATGATTGCTTCGATTTTTGCGATGGTTGCGCCGACTGCGGTTGCGAAGGGCAATAAGCCCGTATCAGAAGATTATGTCCCAAACTCAACCATCAATATCTACGGTGCGCTTTGGAAAGGTCCTGCTGTGCATTACACAGATTGGCAAGAGCCATTTGATCCAACGGTGATCCCGAAGGACTCTATTACCTTCAGCCCTGCGATAAAAGAACATTGTGGTGCTGCTGGATCCAACAACACGGACTTGAAGAACTATCTGAGGATATGGTATGAGCCTAAGCATAACTTTTCACAAGGGAAATACCCTGCGATTATAACCGAGAACACGTACATGATAATTCATAACAAGTACAAGATGCCGTGGGACGCTCCTGTAAGCAGCACATTCCCATTCCCAATTTGTGAGGTGGTGAATCAGACAGGATTGGGTGCATTTGAGAATACGGAAGGGATTCCAGAGTCACCCGGTGGTGTCGGTGTAGTCCACCTTGCCGGTGTGGGAATCTTACCCGATAATGTCTTTAGTGGTAACAAGTCGTTAGCTGGAAATATAACAATAGAAAAAGGATATACGGTCAGTTCTGGCAAGGAGATACAGTTCATTGATCACAAAGTTAGCGTCATTGCAGGTAATCATCAGGGAACGAGGGTTTTGGTGGAAGTGAAATACGCTGGAAATGCAGATGACGACTATCCAAGAAGGACTACGATAAATAAAGGTGAGAAGGTATACTTCGATAGGCACAATGACATAAATGGATGTGGCGCACAGTGGTACGTGATATTCAATGATAAATGGCAGGATTCGAGCTTTTCGATCACTGTTGGTTATGAGTTGCACCAATGCAAGACGTTCTACGTGAATGGCGTAAGATACCATGTCCCGGCGATAGAGGTGTTAGACCTGGAAGCGCCATGGAACGAAGCAGACCACTTCAAATACATTACGATTCGAGCCTTCTTGCCGAAATGCCCAGCTGGTGGTGACCCGGTAAGAGATGATGGCGATGCGGTATCATCCATCTGGATAGACTGCATCGAGAAGAAAGAGATCTTACCATTGCTTCCGCCGTTCAATGTCGAACATAGCATTGTTGACGATATTGACATTCCGCTATGGGCACCAACAAAAGAAGAAGATAAATTCCATAAGTGGCCCATGGGTGATTCTAACAGCGCACAAGACTATTTCCCACATGGGGAAGAGTACCTGACAATGCAGAATAATTCAGACCCAAGGTTCCAGGCGTGGTTAGCATACTTCAATGCCGTGCGGATAAACACAAACGTGGGCGATTCGGATGATCAAGGATGGGTGGCGTATGACGTAAAGGAGCGCATAATTACAAACGTGAACAAGACGGAGGTCTACTACGTTGACGAGGATATAGAGAAGAGATTATCAACGAACCTCCTGGAGAAGCTGAATGAGGTAGGCGTAGGATCAGAGGAAGGTATCTACGAGAACTGGACGAAGTTCGACATTCAGACGTGGCCGGACAGGTACACACAGTTTGTGCTGCCAGAAATGCCAGACATAACTCTGACGACATACGATAGTGATAGTCAAGAATACTTTAGACAGACGTTGTATGGCGACTACCTGATAACAACTTCTTTAGTCGCACCACAGGCAACAGGAGACTTCCCGAATCAAAGAGTTGCATTCACTTACAGTCTGAACCGAAGCGGTTACAAAATGGAATATACTTTAGGTAACGGGGGTACTTTTAATGCTGGTGCTGAACTGATCATTGGTGGAGGTATTGACCTATATGTAAACGAAGAAATCCTTAACAAGACGACTGGAACAACAACCAACAAGACGGTTCGTGTATATGGTGCTGAAGATTGGGTTGCACCCGAGCACTGGGACCATTGGGAGAAACCATTTAATCCAACGTGGATAAGGAAAGACTCTATCACGTTTGATGCCGCGATGGTAGGAGAGGGATCAGCTCAGTCAAACGATACCAACACAAAAGTTTACAAGAGGCTCTGGTATGAACCGAAGCATCACTTTGAGCAAGAAGACCTTCCAGCCGTCATACTGGAGAATACCTTCATGATTGTTCACGACAAGTACAAGCTACCATGGCACGGAGAGGCAAACTACACTCACTTTACCTTCCCGATTGCTCCAAATTGGAGTAGCGATCAAATCGGGCTTGAACTGATTGAAAACAAGAACGGTGAGCCGTACTATCGAGACGTAGTGAGACTCGTTGGAGTGAGTAATCTTAGTGTAGGAATGCACAACAAGTCGTCGTTTGGAGGCATTACGATAGAGAAGAAGTACCAGCTTCAAGAAGGTGAAACGGTTGACTTCCTGATTCACGGTCTCACATTCATAATATGCACACACCCAAGTAACGAAACGAAAGCCCACGTGAAAATAAGGTACAATGGCAATCCAGGGGAAAACTCGGATTCGATTTTTGATCAGACACATGACTTACTAATTGGCAAGACATACTGGTTTGACAGGCACAACTTCAAGGTACCTGCTACAGATCCTAAGGCGAAGTGGTATGCGAGGTTCCAGGAGAAATGGCAGGATAATTCATCATCAATTGCCGTTGGTATGGTGCTGAATACGAGCGACTATTTCTACGTTGATGGTGTAGAATACAAAGTTGCAGCGGTAGAGGTATTGGATTTGGATGGCGATGGCTATACGGAGAAGTTCAAGTTCATCACGCTGAGAACAAACTTACCAAAGGGAACAGATACGCTAGTAGATGAAGGGTATGAACCTTATAGCTCTCAAGACATCACAATGGTTCCATCATGCAATACGATACCTGTGCTGCCGCCGTTTAACATGGTGCATGCAATCATAGATGACACGGACGTTCCGCTTTGGGCGCCGCTTAAGCACTATAACAAGTTCCCACTCGGAGACCGTCCAAATGGCATGGTTGGAGTGAGCAAGTTCCCACTCGGTGAACGGTATCTGACGATGCAGTGTCCACCTGAAGCATGGCAGAGATACTTCCGTGCAGTCCCAATAGGCGCGGTGGGTATACCAGATGATGCGCAATTGTGGGATGGACCGTACGATCCATGTCACGATGGCTGGAGCAAGGAGAAGATGGAAAGCTGGATAGCAAACGATGCCAGGAAGCGCATTGTCGAAAACGTAGAACCACTGGACTTCTGCTGGTGGGAAGAGAGCAAAGAGCCGAGATATTCAACAAACCTCTTGCAGGTACTCAATGAAACCTTTGACGTTGATGGAAATCTTGTAGAGGAGAACTGGACGAAGTATGACATTCAGACAATACCTGATTTATACACTGCGTTCAGGCTGCCAGAGATGCCAGATATTAACTACTCGTTCTATATTGGCGGAGCGCCGCAGTATTGGCATAAGTATGCACTTCCAGGAAGCTACCTGATAACAACGTCGTTCAATGCAACGGAAGCAGGTGGGGACCTTAACGACGATCAACTCTGGAGAAAGCCAGATGGCGATGGAGTAGAACCATACAACAGATTTGCATTCACGTACGATGTAAACGACACAACCTTCATGAAGAGAGGTATCTGGATCAACGAAGACCCTGTCTTTGAAGCGGTCTCTGAAGGTGAGGGATGCAATCAGCGGTTTACAAACGAGGACCTATTACCAGGTTGGAACCTGATTTCGTTCAAGATCGAACCAGAAGTTGGCAGCAGGACTCCTTTAGAGATATTTGGGCAGGAGATATGGAAGTATGATACACTAACTCAGACATGGACGAGTGTTCAAACCGATCCTGTGGAACCAGGTGTCGGATACTTCATCTGGAGCACCTCAGGAGTGGTGTGGGATGTGCGAATAAATGGCACAAATACGGAGCTAACGTGGGATGCGGATATATTACCAAACCTGCATGATGGATGGACCCTCGTTGGACCTGGCTGCAATGAAATTTCTGTGCCCGGATTGTACTCGATGTTCTGGTTCGATGCTAGTAGCCAAACGTATAAGCCGGTGACTGAACCGAATACGATGTCACCCACTAAGGGATACTGCATACTTGTTGGACCACCATCGCCACCAAAGCCATAAGCCACAGGCAACTAAACGAAACGAAAAAGACAAAAAATGAGTGGGATTTTTTTTTTCCCACTACCAATTTTTTTTATTTTTTAAAATCAGAAGACAAAAGTTTTTAAGTTAGCAAAGAATATAAAATAGTCAGGGATGGGAAAGATGAAAATAATAAGAAGATGCTTTGGTTTCGGATTGATTTTGCTCGCAGTAGTGATATTACTTTTTGCAGCCGCATTAACATCAGCGCAGCCATCGTTTCCAACAATGGGTAAGATGATACTGAGTGCATCACCAGAGAGCATACCTGCGGATGGCATTTCACAGTCGAACATAACAGCATTTGTAACTTTGCCGGATATCGAAGAGTATGGGGAGATGGCGGGAAAACCTGCGTGTGGTGTGGAGGTTAAATTTTATACCACACTTGGGAATATTACCGCAGTAAACAACGGCACAACAATTAATGGCACTGCTCATGCAATATTAACCGCTGGAACAAAAGCGGGTGTAGCAAATGTAACTGGCAGCGCAAGCATCGTACCAGCTTCAAATACGACAAGTGTTACGTTTGTTGCTTCTGGAGAGGGTGATGGAGATGGAGGAAATGGAGGAAATGGTAACGGAGGAAGTGGCAATGGAGGAGCAACTACAACGGCGACACCTGCATCAACACCAGGAGAAACGCCATTACCAAGTCCAACGGCGGGTGCAACAGCAACACCGACGGGGACGCCAACGCCTACATCAGCGGGAACTCCTACAGCAACGCCTTCGCCAAGTCCGACGAAAAAGCCGCTGATCCCGGGATTTGAAGCCGTTTTTGCTATCGCTTCGCTGCTCGCGGTTGCGCATTTAGTGCTGAGAAGGGGAAGAAAAGCGTAACCGGTGAAGGACAAAAGAAGAGAAGAAAGCAAAAGCAAGAAGGAGGAACACAAGGGTAAAGGTAGATTTCCGTTAGAAAAGGCATACTGAGCAGGGCATTAGAAAAAGCGCGCGAGAACAAAGAAGCACTAAAATACGCTGCTCTTTTTCTCTCTTTTTGTGTCGCTTTTTATCTATCGTATTATTTCCTCACGCTTAGAGGTTCGCTGTCATTATTGAAGAACATCACAGCACCCATTTTAGGCGCTATTTTCTTCTTCGCAAAGTTCATTTTGCTCGCGATGGACTATGCCCCCCCCCGCGCTCATAAAAGCCGCTTTTTCCCATCTCGAACAGGCAGGTGGTGGCCACCTTGCTAATTTCAATTTGGTGCCGTTGGTGGCGTTGGCGATAGCGATACCTGGATGGAGATTGAGGGAAAGGGGCAAGATGCTGGCGATAGGCATCCCGCTTTTATTTCTATTGCACGTATTAGACCTTGTTGCGCATTTCCCGATGTATTTTCATGGTTCGGGGATTGCGCAGTTCGTAGTGTATTTTCCGTAGAAAAGATCGGTATATTCCTCATTTGTGAGCCCTGCTTTCGCGATAAGCTTCTTCAAAAGACCTATACCAAGTGTTCTACCTTTATGTACCTGTATTGATAAATGAAGGTATTTCAATCCGTTCACCCGCTACTTTTAGTCTTGATTTCAGACAGCCAATTATTGCCTCGCTTATATTCCTGATTGCCTCTTTGAGAGTTTCTCCTTCTGAAAGACAGCCCGGTAGGTCGGTGCACTCGGCTACATACCTCCCCTCTTCATCTACCTCAATTGTGATGTTAAACTTCATGTTTATCTTTTTAAATTTTGTGTATTAAAACTTACTTATAAAACTTTTTTCTATAAAAAAGTAAAAACACAAAAACACCGAAAAGCTTATATACCCCTTTTGAATAATTATAATAGTAGTGGTATAAATAAATGAGAAAGAGTAGATTTTATTTTCTCCAAAAAATTAGGAGGTGAAAAAGAAAAAAAATGAACGACAAAAAAAGTAAAAGTGTAAGTGTAACAGGCATATTGTCTGCGGAAAATATAGGTAAAGCAGTGTTTATCTCTCTGCTGCTATTAGCCACAACTTTTGTAGCTTCAGCACAGCCGTGTGACCATAATGTGACCGTTGAAGATACTTGCTGCTTAAGTAGTCAGACATATGGCTGGTTTTACAATGAAACAACAGGAAATTGGAATTACTCGTCTCCGTCCCCTCATGAAGACTGGACATTCCTATTCTATCTCGATGTTGATTACGGGGATAAATATTGGGCATACTGCATAAACTACACAGCGCCCCTCTGGACAGGTGATACTTTTAACGCTTCAATATACAATGCGGAGCCAACCTGTAAGAACAATTCGATAGCCCACATATTGAATAACTGGACATACAGTTGTGCTCATTGCGAAAACGTCTCCGCTAGTCAATCCGCAATATGGTACTTCTGGTATATAAACGAGAGTTTCTGCCGCCTCGACAATCCACAGTATAACCATACAGCAACTCCAACTGATCCTGGATGGGAGTCAAATTGGATACCCAACTGTACTGCCCATCCGGAAGCTTGCGATTTTATCAATACGTCAATAAACAAGAGCGTCCCGTACAACGTCACACTCGCTCCAAAGACGGGAGATTATATCAAGGGAACGTCAATAGAGCTTGAAGCAGCAGTTGATTACTGCGGAGTTGAAGAAGTAGTTACCGTTGTATTTGAAACCGACGCCGGTAATTTCAGCGAATCAGGAACAAACGTCTATGAGAATGCCACCATCAATGGAAAAGCCAAAGCCACTTTGGTCTGTGATGCAGAGAGCGCAAATGTTACAGCACGAGTAAAAGATATGAAGTGGTTCGATATAGTTGACCCAATCGGATGTCAGGCAACTGACTATCAGGAAACGCTCAGAATTATTAATCTTACCGATGACGCTAACTTCAATTTTTACGATGCGCCAGAGCTGGGAAGCTGGGAGGGATACGTGTATGAAGACCCGAACTGCAACTGCAGCTATGATGATGAGCAAGGTGTTCCAAACGTTAACGTGAGTCTTCATAATGCCAGCGGGTGGGAAGACACGACAAAAACGAATGCGAGTGGATACTACTTGTTCACCAATCTAACGCCGGGACTTTACTGGGCGAGCTATGACGCGGTTGACCTACCAGAACATCTGGAGCCGAAGTGCGATGACGATGGGGGAAGCACAACTGAATCAGATGCGCACAATGTTCCAGCAGACGGCAGGTACAGGCATGATTTCGCGGTGGAGTCAGAAGCGGATATAGGCATTGTCAAATTAGTGGACGGCGTTAAAGTAGAAGAGGTTACGCATAATCAAACAGTAACATACACATTGAACATCACGAATACGGGAGTGGTGAACCTCACGAATATAACGGTAGTTGATACGCTTCCGGCGGATATAACGTGGGCAGATGCTGCGAATCCAGGGGAGGACAGTGTAGATGGGAAGACGATCACATGGAAGAGCACTCTTCCGGCAGTTCTCGAACCCGATAAATGGTTTGTCATACGCTTCAATGCAACGGTTAACGAAGATGCAGAATGCGATAAGACACACCGTAATTGGGCTAAGGTAAATGCAACGAGCGATTGGGGAGATGTTGGTCCGAAAAGCGACTACGCAGATGTTTATATAGAGTGCCATAAGGTTCCATTACTAACGCCATTCGGTATTGCTGCGTTGATAGGGCTGCTGAGCTTGGTTGTAGTATATAGCATGAGCAAAAGCATGCGAAGGAAGAAGGGGTAATTTCCCTTTTTCCCCCTTTCTCTTTTTTTTGTAATTTCACCAAGCGTTTGGTTTAAAAATAAATGGCTGATTCCAGCAAGGGAAAGGAATAGAAAGTTTTATATAGTGAGAAATAAAACCGTTTTACAATCCTCTCTTCATCTTTAAAATAGGGGAGGCGATGAGGGGATAAAATATAAAAAATAGGAGGAAAAAAAGAAGAGAAATGGCAGAAAAAGCGAAAGTGAAAGGCAGAGAGAAGGAGAGAAAAGGGAAGGTGATAAGCAGTTTCGCAGTGCTAACAATTGTTCTTTCAGTGCTCGCCGTTTCGGTAACTCCAGTGATTGCACCGATATACATAGATAACCTAATTGTTACTGCGGGCCCTACAGGCATACCCGCAGATGAGGAATCAAGATCAACAATAACAGCAACGACTGACCCGATTACACCTGGTCTAACAATTGATTTTGAAATTACCGCGGGACCCGAAGGTGGAGAATATTTGACGGAGAGTTCTGACATAACTGACGCAGAGGGGAAAGCATACACAGAACTGATTGCGGGATCTAAATCAGGTACCGTAGAAATCAAAGCTACTCCATATTGCCCTGGGCCATCAAACACAACAACCGTTATTTTATTTCCAATACCTGAACTCACACCTTGGAACAATATAACAGAGGACGTCTCAACCGAAGTGGCAATAAACGAATCAGAATGTGTTTACTTCACTGCTACGGCGAATCAGCCCATTGATACCTGGAGATGGTTCTTAGACGGTGATGACCAGGGAAATAACGTTGATGAATTCACACATTGCTGGGCTGTAGGAGGGGAGTATTATGTTGCCGTTAATGCTACCAATGCGAATGGAACTTCGGACACTATAACATGGACTGTAACGGTGGAAGACGTCACAGCACCTGCAAGCATTACCAATTTAGGAAGCGAAACAGGCAATTTCTGGATAAACTGGACCTGGACGAATCCTGAGGATGCGGATTTCAGTCGCGTAATGATTTACATAGATGACCTTTTTGTGACAAATGTTTCAGAACCGCAGAACTGGTATAACGGTACATACGAACCACATGCAACAAAAACTATCTCAACGCATACCGTTGATACTTCGGGGAATATAAACGAAGCCTGGGTGTATCAAACGACAACTATACCGAATAATGTGCCGGTGATGGAAGCGATTGCACCGGAGTTTCCAGCCATTGGTGAGACCGTAACGATAGATGCGAATGCAAACGATCCGGATTACACTGATACATTGATATATTCATGTAATCGCACGGATTTGTTCACGGATTTTAATCCCGCAACGGGCATAGGAAGCTGGACACCTTTGGCAGCAGGCACTTATTACGTTGATTTCGGCGTTTCTGATGGTTATATTGGTGGTACAGACAATGAAACGGTGATGATTGTCGTCTCTGGAACCGGTGTTGATCTCAAGGTAGAAGGTGCGGAATACGCAGAGAAGACCGTTGCACCGGGTGAGACTGCTACTTATCTGCTCACGGTGAAGAACGTCGGAAGCGTTCCAGATACATATACGCTTAGCGTTGTTGATAATCCAAACGGTGCAGATGTTGCAGAATTGAACAGGACTACAATACCAGGGCTCGGTCAGGGGGAAACGGCAATTGTATTGCTTAACGTGAGCGATGCGATTGTGGGTGAGTACGTTGTGAATGTGACGGTAACGGGCACCTACCCAAGCGTTAGTGATGAGGTAATGACGAAGACAATTGTAGCGGTAACTACACCATTCACTCGTGATTTGCTCGAAGGTTGGAACATGTTCGGAGTGCCTCTTAATGTGAGTGACTGGACATTGCCAGCGGTCTTGTCATCGATAGAAGGGAAATACGATTACGTATACTATTACAATGCTACCACTGGTGGAATGGATTACTACGTTGCGGCGCATCCCGAGGTATCTACATTAACCGAGTTAGAGCCTCTTGCAGGATACTTAGTCGACATATCTGTTGCCGACACCTTACAGTTCGAGGCAAAAAAGTTTGTTGCACCTTCCAGAGACTTAGAGAGTGGATGGAATATGTTCTCAGTTCCATACGGTGTGGTTGATAAAACGCTCCCAACTGTTTTGTCATCGGTAGAAGGGAAATACGATTACGTATACTATTACAATGCTACCACTGGTGGAATGGATTACTACGTTGCGGCGCATCCCGAGGTATCTACATTAACCGAGTTAGAACCGGGTGCGGGATATCTCATAAACATGACAGAAGCAGGGGCGTTTATACCAAATATGTAGGAGGAATAAAATGAAAACGAAAAACCTAATTATGACAATAGTGTTAGTGTCCTTATTGTTTTTTTCCGCTACACATAGTGTGCATGCAGGACTTAATAGTGCATTGGTTAATGGATACATAGTCGATGAGACGGGCGCCCCAGTTGTTGGTGCCACAGTCGAGTGGAAAGATAACAGTACAGGAGGCTTACTTGAAAGCACAACATCGGTTTCTGAGGGATACTACTTTATGAGCCGCGACTTCGATGATACCATAGAATCGTTGATAGTTGCATCGAAGACTTGTTACATAACGAACTCAACGGTAATCTCAACGACGGGTGCTTTCCCACCAAACATATACGAAAATGTGAATTTGACGCTGGCAGGAGATACTGAACCGCCTGTAATAACCGCCCTACAGCCACCAGATGATTCATTCACTAACGACAGCACTCCAACAATATCTGCAAATTACAGCGATGATTCTGGGATAAACATGAGTTCAGTTGAAATGCGAATAGATGGCAACATTGTCACTCCGGGTTATCTCTCGGAAACCGGTGTGTCTTATACACCAGAAGATGACTTAGATGAAGGGCTACACACGGTAATGGTCAATGTAAGTGACTTATGCGGCAATCCAAACTCTACAAGCTGGGCATTTACTGTTGATACAATACCCCCATCAATAGAATTCATAGAACCACCAACACCTCTAAACAACAGTGAAGTTAACGTAAGTTACGTAAACGTAAGTGTAAATGTGACTGACTACTCAAGCGGTATAGACAATGCAACAGTGGTAATGGTCTGGAATGAAACAGGGTATCCAATGACTGAATACATGTATGCATTCACGGAAGGCAAATATTACTGCGTGGTGTCAAACTTAGAAAACGGAAACTATACATACTGGGTGCAGGCAGACGATTTTGCGGGTAATATGCGTGTGAGCGAGACGAGGATTGTGACGGTGAATGTGACCGAGCGCACAGTAAATGTAACATTGGAATATGGCTGGAACATGTTTGGAGTGCCTCTTAATGTGAGTGCCTGGGCATTGCCAGCAGTTTTATCATCAATAGAAGGGAAATACGATTACGTCTATTACTACAATGCTACCTCTGATGGAATGGACTACTTCGTTGCAGCGCATCCCGAGGCATCCACGTTAACCGAGTTAGAGCCGCTTGCAGGATATTTAGTCGACATATCTGTTGCAGATACCTTACAGTTCGAGGCAAAAAAGTTTGTTGCACCTTCCAGAGACTTAGAGAGTGGATGGAACATGTTTTCAGTTCCATACGGTGTGGTTGATAAAACGCTTCCAACTGTTTTGTCATCGATAGAAGGGAAATACGATTACGTCTACTACTACAATGCTACCACTGGTGGAATGGATTACTACGTTGCAGCGCATCCTGAGGCATCCACGTTAACCGAGTTAGAACCGGGTGTAGGGTATCTTATAAATATGATAGAGGCAGATGTATTTATACCAACTATAGGAGGTGAATAAAAGGAAAATGGAAAACAAAACCATAATAGCAGCAGTATTAGCTCTGTTATTGCTTGTCTTTACGTCACAGAGTGTGTATGCAGGACTTGAAAGTGCATCAGTTAATGGATACATACTCGATGAGACGGGCGCCCCAGTTGTTGGTGCCACAGTCGAGTGGAAAGACAACAGTACAGGAGACTTACTTGACAGCATAACCTCAGTTTCTGAGGGCTTCTATATGCTGAGCTACAGCTTTGATACTACCATAGAATCGTTGATAATTGCATCGAAGGCAGGTTACATAACGAACTCAACGGTAATTTCAACGACGGGTGCTTTCCCACCAAACATATACGAAAATGTGAATTTGACATTGGAAATAGAAGCACCAACAACACCGCAAGTCGTGATAAACGAGTTCAGTTCTTACAACAACACAGGTGATTGGCTCGAGTTATATAATAAGGGAACAAGCGAAGTCCCCTTAGAGGGATGGTCAATCAATGATAGCATGAGTGAGATACACGCTTTCGGAGCAGATGACAACATATCAGCAGGTGGTTATCGGGCCGTTGACGTTAGTACCAGACTAAATCAAGATACAGACACGATTAAACTGTTCAACACCAGTGGTGCAATTGTAGACCAAGTTACGTATGGTTCAGGGGCAGATATGGCACCTGTACCTAGTGAAGGGAATTCGACAGGTAGGTATCCAAATGGTGTAGACACAGGTAACGACGCTAATGACTTTATAGAGTTTGGAACACCAACACCAGGGGCACCCAACGAACTACCGTTAGTCGTAACAACAATCACAGTCTCACCACCATCAACAGTAACATTGAGAGTTGGTGAAACACAACCGTTCACGGCAACAGCAAGGGATCAAAACGGAGATGAGATGCCTGAAATCGTCGTCTTCACATGGAACAGTAGTGACCCTGCTGTTGGAACGATCGATGCAAATGGATTATTCACTGCGAATGCAGAGGGATCAACTACAATAACGGCAACAAACGGAACTATAACAAGCGACCCAGGAGCAAGTGTGACTGTGCAGGCAGCATCAGCCGTAACAACAATTACAGTCAATCCATCACCCGTAACATTGAGAATTGGTAAAACAGAACAGTTCACAGCAATAGCATACGACCAATATGGAAGTGTGATGTCTGAAATCGTCGTCTTCAAATGGACGAGTAGTGACCCAGCAGTTGGAACGATCGATGCAAATAATGGATTATTCACTGCAAAAGCAAAAGGAACAACTACGGTAATGGCATTACATGAAACCACGGGTAAGAATGGAACAGCAGATGTGACAGTTACGAGAAAACCAAGAGGCGGCGGTGGAGGACCATCACGTGACACCGATGGCGATGGCTACACAGATGTACAGGAAATGCTTGCGGACACAGACGAGAATGACCCATGCGATCCTGATCCGGAATGCGCTGCGTGCATAGCAACAAAACCAGCAGCAACGCCTACACCAACACCAACACCTACGCCAACAGTAACGCCAACGCCTACAATACCACCAGTGGTAACAACACCAACGCCAACGCCAACGCCAACACCAACAGAAGAGCCAGGCTTCGAAGCGGTATTCGCGATTGCAGGACTG
>JAGLZA010000147.1 GCA_023131835.1 Caldifarciminota bacterium | reverse complement strand
TTGAGGGTGGGAACGATGTTGAGATATTCGACATCAAACAGACCACCGAGTGCGGGATCTCTACATGCGGATGGGGTGTGTGCACACAGGATTTCCGTAAGGTTCACGAGGATCTTCAGATGCAGGTCCAAACGATCATGCATCGCTACGATGTGCTGCATGTCAATGATATGGTGGTGCCATGCGACCTGTGCACGTTCGATAAGCCGAGGTTCCTGGATCAGATATGCCATCCTAAACACGTGATAAGGGATCCTCCGGAACTGGCAGAGTATGACCTGATCGTGGACGCTACCGGATCTGCCAGGGCGATACTCCCGCCAATCATTGATGACCTGAAGATAACGTGCAGGCAGGCGAAATACAGAACCAGTGCAACGAATAAGATCGCAATATTCCCAAGCACCAGCGTTGGGTACGCATGGATTTTCCCGATAAGCGATTCCATGGTGCACATCGGGCAGGGGGCGATGAAATGGGATCCAGCGCTCGGTATTCCTCCGGAGACACATAAAGCGAAATCGCAATGCGGCGTCTACGGAGAACGTCCCGAATGCGCATGTATGTCCGAGGTCAGGCTGCTAACACCGAGCTACTGCAGACCGATCGTTCACAAAAACATTGTCGGCGTGGCTGAGGCAGCCGGGTGTGTCGGTCCGATGTGCGGCGCGGGGGTCATACCGGCGATCCGGTCCGCGGTTCTGCTTGCAGACAACATCGATGACCTGCAGCGATATGAGCAGATGATGATCTCTGATTTCTCGTTCCTTGACCGGGAGGTTAGGATCGTCAGGAAACTGGACGCAGGCAGAAGATTGAGCCTGATCGATCTCGCTTGCCTGTACCGTAACTGCAGGCGGTTCGGGATCTTTCCGGGAGGGAGGGAGCTTGTCAAGATACTGAAGATGCTTGGAGGGAGGTTCGTATGACCGAATTTGAAACAGAACTCAGGCTGATACGTGACAACATCTGCAATAGGATTGCATCAACGCAGACAAAGGATATCTTCGACATCTCAACCGGCGGGAAGATGCTACGAAGCATACTGACAGTCCTCGTCTACGATGAGCTAAGCTACGATAGTGATTCTATGACAAATACGAAAGCACTTGATCTCGCGTGCTGCGCCGAGATCGTGCACGCTCTCACGCTCGCGGCAGATGACATCATCGACCAGGACGATATGAGGCGGGGCAAGCCATCTCTTTACTCCTTGAAAGGATTCTCGATGGCGTTTCTCGAGATCCTATCAGGGCTGTCAGTGCCGTACTCGATCATATCACGCTACGGACCCGAGTACGTTGATGCGGTCGCAAAGACACAGAGAGTGATGTGCTCAGGGGTAGCGCACGAAATTACGAAAGACCTCCCTGCAAGCACACTTTACAACGCGATCATATCCAGGAAGACAGGATCCCTATTCGCTCTTGCAGCCAGGTTCGGGGCGATGGCAGCCGACGCGCCTGAAGACGATGTTAATGAGATGGTACGATTCGGACTCCAACTTGGAAACACATACCAGATACAGGATGATATCAGGGACCTGATCGATGTCATCACCGGCGAAAAGACCGCAGACCCGATCACAGGCACCGAGTTTATGATGCTCAAGTGCCTGCAGGTCGATGACCTCACAAAGCAGCTAATCAAAGACATATTAAACGGCAATATCGAGCCCGCGAAAGCAAGGAGCCTTCTTCACAAAAGTGGCATCCTAAACGCACTCGTCAGGAAACGAGATGCAGAGAAGAAACGAGCGCTTGGTATGGTCCGGCATCGGTCTGCAAGGATGCGACGGTATGTTGAACACTGTATTCCGGAAAGCTTTTTGTGAGACCGTGCACGATCTCGACACAGCAGATGGCAGCGTTCGGTGACTTCCTCCCCACTCTGAAGAGCGAGGCATCCTGCGTTGGATACCTCCCTCTTCGGTTGGGGCTTCCTGATTCATAGCGGCTGCTCATGCAACCATCTCCACAGGCGTTAATTCCGCACAGTCCGTGCGTACATGCTTATTTAAGATGTTGATTGCGGCATTGTGATCCCGTCCCATGACCGCCCCACAGTCCGGACATCGGTATGTCCTTTGTGAGAGTGGCATCGACTGGATGCCACCGCAAACCGAACATTGTTTTGATGTATTTCTCGGATTAACCAGT
>JAGLZA010000146.1 GCA_023131835.1 Caldifarciminota bacterium | reverse complement strand
GTAAAGATAAATTGCATCGAGAATAAAGAGTGGGAAAAAGGAAATGGATCTTCTGTTTTAAGGGCTAAAGAATTATTAAACGAAAACTTTATCTTATTGATGGCGGATCATATTTTTGATGGTCGTATTCTGAAAGAACTTATTAATTATGATGGGAGAAGTTCGATTGTTTTGGCTGTTGATAGAAAGAAACCCGTACAAGAAGACACAAAAGTTCTGGAAAGGAACGGAAAAATTATTGATATAGGCAAGAATATAGAAGAGTCGAACTGTATAGATACCGGTATTTTCTTGTGCTCGCCAAAGATATTTCATTATATAGAGGAGTCAGTAAAAGAAGGTAAGACAAGACTCGCAGATGGAATTGCTAAAGCTGCGCAGAACGAAGATGCCGAAGTATTTGATATTGCAAAGATTGAAAGTTATGATTCAGGAATGAGGAAGGACGTCAAGCCCTGGTGGATAGATATTGATACAGAAGCGGATTTAAGGAAAGCGGGTAAAATGTTACTTGAAAATGCGAGTAAAAATCCATCTGATGCTCTTGCTTATTATGTTCATAAACCAATAGAGAATAAATTAGTATCTTTTATTTCTAATTTTAATATTACACCCAATCAATTAACCATTATTGTGAATATATTAGCCTACATAGTAACTGCTTTATTCTTTTTTGGATATTTGTTACCTGCCTCAATCTTAACTTTTGTTGTAGGGATAGCTGATGGTTTAGATGGTAAATTAGCAAGAGTGAAATTAAAGATTAGCAAACTTGGATCATTGGAACATTCCTTTGATCTTTTATTTGAATTTTCATGGTTTATAGCTTTGTCCTGGTTCCTCTTTAATTCAACACAGAGTGTCACACCATTAATCCTATGTATATTCATAATCCTTTTTATAGCATTCTACAGGCATATCTACGACCAATTTAGAAGGGCAATGGGAAAAAGTTTAGATGATGCTGGAAAGTTTGAAAGAATTTTTAGAAGAGTAGCGGGTAGGAGAAATCTATATAATATTCCAATCCTTGTTTGTATTTTACTGGGAGTTCCTTTATACTCCTTGATTTTTATCTTGTTCCATTCTGGAATCACAGCAATTATATATTCTGCAAGAGCTATGAAACATTTACATGCCATGGATAAACGGAAGGGATAAAAATGCCATCAGTTACCAGTCTATAGTATAAAGAAATCTATTCTTGGGACGAGGGCAAGACATGTCTTGCCCCTACATTTCACGACCAGGGCGCAAACACAATACGCCCCTACAAATCCAAAAGAGGTAAAGGCATGCCTTGACCCCACAAGTAACAGACCAACCGACTAACATACAAACTCATTCCTTTGCGCTCTTTGCTCCCTTTACGTTCTTTGCGTGAAATTAGATTTGGGGTTTGAGATTGCTTCGTCGCTTCACTACTCACAATGACGTCCGAAAGGACAAGGTATACCTTGTCCCTACAAGAATCGCGACTGGGAAGTCGCTCCAACAAAAGGGCGAACGAAGTTCGCCACTACCATTTAACTATTTTCCCATTCGACCATTTAACCATTTAACTAATTTCCTTTGTGTCCTTTGTGCCTCTGTGGTAAAAAAAGGAGGCAAATAAAAATATCCATTGACAGAAAAAGGAGATAAAGTTATAGTGTTTAAGAAAGAGTAAGGTGATTACTTTCACAAAAAGAAACCAGATGGAGGGATTCGTATGAAGATTAAATTTTTTGGTGCAACGAGAGAGGTAACCGGGAGTAAGTTTATAATACAGAGTGAAGGGGTGCGGATATTGATGGAATGTGGTTTTTATCAAGGCAGGCGAAAAGAAACTGAGAAGAAAAACAGAAATTTTCCTTTTGATCCGGGTGAACTGGATTTCATGATCCTTTCCCATGCTCATATAGATCATTCCGGAAATATTCCAAATCTCGTAAAACAAGGATTTACAGGGGATATTTACACAACTCCTGCTACTATTGCTCTATTAAACTATATGTTATTGGATTCTGCTCACATTCAGGAAAGGGATGCTGAGTATATAAATAGGAAGATAAAACGAGCAGGAAATGAACTGATAGAGCCTCTATACTCAGTAGAGGATGCAAAAGAATCCCTAAAATATTTTAAACCTCTTAGATACCACGTTAAAGAGAAGGGAAGTTTTGAATTTACATTGTTGGATGCAGGACATATCCTTGGCTCGGCAGAGGTGCTCATTGAATCTGAGGGGAAAAGGTTACTCTTTACGGGAGACCTGGGGAGAAACAATCTCCCCATCATTAGAAACCCTGAGGTTCCTGAAGGGGTTGATATCCTTATTATGGAAAGCACCTATGGTAATAGATTACACAGGGATATTGAGAGTGCAGAAGATGATCTGGAAAAAATTATAAAAGAGGCTGTGAAGAAGAAGGGTAAGATTATCATTCCATCATTTGCAGTTGAGCGTACACAGGAAGTAATCTATTCTATAAATTCTCTCTTTATCCAGAACCGAATCCCTGAAATACCGATTTATGTAGATTCTCCACTTGCAGTGAA
This sequence comes from Caldifarciminota bacterium, assembly GCA_023131835.1. Taxonomy (GTDB): domain Bacteria; phylum Hydrothermota; class UBA3072; order UBA3072; family UBA3072; genus JAGLZA01. The sequence goes on along the minus strand of JAGLZA010000146.1, from coordinate 9,403 downwards.
TATTACAGGAGTATTTGAGAAACACCCTGAGTGTTATGATGAAGAGGCGTATGCAAGAATGCTTTCTAATGGTGTTTTTGGTGATGGCAAGGTAAAGTATGTTCAGGATGTAGAAGAATCGAAGGCATTGAATAAGCGGGGAGGACCGGTTGTTATCATTTCTGCGAGTGGTATGTGTGAACATGGGAGAATTCTACATCATTTAAAAAGCAGCATTGGGGATGACAGGAATGTTGTTCTAATAGTAGGATTTCAGGCACAGCATACCCTTGGGCGAAGATTGGTAGAGGGGAAAGAGATCGTAAATATCTTTGGAGAGCCTTACACAAGGAAGGCTCAAGTTAAGGTGCTTAACGAATTTAGTGCACATGCTGATAGAAATGACCTTATTGACTTTGCCAAAAATGTAAAACCTGAAAGAATTTTCCTTGTGCATGGAGAAGAGGAGCAGATTGAGCCCCTCGGTCAAGCGCTTGAAGAGCTGGGATTTAAGGTGGATATACCCAATTGTGCTGACGAATACGAAATACATTAGAAAATTATCTTAAGTTCTGAAACAATTTATCTCTTGATTGCGTCAAATAGATAAAAAGGAGGTAAAAATGCTTGGAAAAAGATTGATGACTGTAGTGCTTTTATCTATGGTTCCACTTCTATGTATTTGTGGAGCGAGATTTAAGCATACAGAAGAGTTTCATCAGGCTTATAAGGTTGAACCGGGAACAACTATAAAGGTTTACAACAAGAATGGGTGTGTCGATATAAGCAAATGGGATGGAGATGAGGTCGATGTATTTGCTTTGAAGTCAACTCGCTTAAGAAAATCGGCATTGGAAGAGGTAAAAATCGAGGTGACTACAAATGGTGATATGGTGATTAGAACAAAACACCTTAAGAAACGAGTAAGAGTATCGGTCTGTTACGAAATAAAGGTTCCGGAAGATGTATTAGTAGAGTATGTAGAGAGTTCCAATGGCTCAATAGAGTTGGAAGGAACAAAAGGAGATGCAGATTTAAAGACTTCAAATGGCGGAATCTCTTTGAAGGATGTAGAAGGTAAAATAAGTGCAAAAACAAGCAATGGAAGGATAAGTGTGCAGGATATCAATGGTGATGTATATGCAAGGACGAGTAATGGTAGGATTGCAGTAGAGGATGTAAATGGTTATGTAGACCTGAAAACAAGTAATGGGAGAATAACGATTCGGGGAGTTGCTGGTATATTAAATGTAAAAACCTCTAATGGTAGAATCAAGGCTGAGGTTTCTTCACTCAAGAGCGACGAAGCTAATTTCAAGACAAGCAACGGCTCTATTAAATTGTATATCTCTCAGGATTTGAATGCAGATATTGAGATGGATACTTCAAATGGTTCGATAGAGATTCACGATATTGAAATAGTTGTAACTAAAAAGAAGAAAACCTATATGAAGGGAAGAATAGGGGAGGGTGGTAAGAAGATAAATGTTGAAACCTCGAACGGAAGTATAGACCTGTATAAATTGTAGATGCTTATTTGTTCATTGGAACCAGGATGAAAAATTAAGGGGACAGGGTAAAAACCCTGCCCCCTTAATCTCAAGAAAGGAGAGGATATGTATACCTTAACTGTTGCATTGTCATTCATAATTTTTTTCACAAATGGATTTACCGAATCTAATGAGACACTCTTGTTAAAGAAGCCTGATATCTATAAAAACGAAATAGTCTTTGAACATGGTGGAGATCTATGGCTTACATCAGTGAAAAATAGCAGAGCAAGGAGATTGACTGCAGATAGTGGATATGAAACTTACCCGAAATTCTCGCCAGATGGCAAATTCATTGCGTTTAGCGGGGAATACGACAACGATAACTATGATGTGTATATAATACCAAAGGATGGTGGTGTGCCGAATCGGCTAACTTATCATCCGGGCAGTGATAGAGTTATAGGATGGACAAAGGATGGTGAGCATATCTTGTTTATATCACGGAGGGCACACTGGAGAGTATCAAGATTATTTAAAATTTCATATAAGGGGGGTATGCCTGAAGAGATACCATTGCCCAGGGTTTGTGCAGGTTCGTTTTTCGAGGATGGCAAGAAATTTGCTTATAATCGTAAAACGAGCGGGTTGAATTGGAGAGGATACAGGGGTGGCCTGACACCGGATATATGGATTTATGATTTTGATAAGGATACCTGCACAAAAGTTACTGAATGGGAAGGGACTGATGTTAAACCCGTGTGGCATAAAGATAAAATATACTTCTTATCTGACCGTGATAATAGACTAAATATCTATTCTTATGATTTAATTTCCGGAGCAATCAAACAGATTACAAAACACGATGAATTTGATGTTGAAAATTTCAGTATATACGGGACGAAAATTGTATATGAATATGGTGGGCGATTATGGATAAGGGAGTTTGCGAGCAGCGAGTCAATACCAATGAAAATAAAGTTGCAGGATGATAGGAGGTTTGTGAGAAAGACCTATGAAAAGGCATCGGATTTCATAAATGGATTTGAAATATCTCCTACGGGTAAACGTGCTCTATTCCAGGCTATGGGTGATATATTTACCGTGCCCAAAGAGAACGGCCCCACACGAAATATCACAGAAACTCCCGGGATAAGAGAAATTCTACCGATATGGTCACCAGACGGGGAATTGATTGCTTATTTATCAGATAAAACAGGTGAATATGAAATATATATAAGGAAGTCTGATGGAACAGGCGAAGAAAATCAAATAACTTATGAGAGCGATTGTATCCGATATGGAATCCTCTGGTCTCCTGACAGTAAGAAACTCTTATACGCAAATAGCAAGTTGAGGTTATTCTATGTGGATATAAAGGATAAAAAGCCTGCGTTGGTTGATTCCTCAACCATATATAGAATTCGTAACTATGATTGGTCTTCGGATAGTAAATGGATTGGTTATATAAAGTATAACGATAACTTTTATGGCTCGGTCTGGCTCTACTCTCTAGATAAGAGTAGGAATCATAAAATCACTCAGGATCTATTTGATGAGGATTGCGTTTGCTTTGATTCGGATGGAAAATATCTTTATTTTATCTCATCAAGGACATTCAGTCCCGGACAGGGGGATTTTGGTAATCTGAAAGTCTACCCATCAACGCAGAATATCTGCCTTTTAACTCTTCAAAAAGATACATTATCACCCTTTGCACAGAAAAGTGATGAAGAAGAGATTAAAAAAGAGGAAGAGGAGAACGAAGAAGATAAGGAAAAGGAGAAACCCAGGAAAATAAGGATTGATTTGGAGAATATCGGACAAAGAATAGTCACCGTTCCTGTAACCCCTGGTGTCTACAGAAAACTCTCTGCGGGAGAGAATAAGATTTTCTATCTTAAGAGGGATGAAACTGTAGAGATACCAAGTGGACAGGTTAAGAGGACTCTGTGTATGTTCGATATGGAAGAAAGAGAAGAACATACAATTATGAAGGATATAGATAGTTATTCATTATCAGGGGATGGTAAGTATATTCTATATAAGGCAACCTCTACCTGCGGGATAATTGAGGCCGAAGCTAAAGAATATAATAAAGGGGATGGCAAAATCGATCTCAGCGAGATGGTAGCGCCATTTGTGCCTGAATCAGCCTGGGCTGAGATATTCAATGATTCCTGGCGAATGATTCGTGATTTGTTTTATGACCCTGATATGAACGGAGTAGATTGGGCGAAGTTGAAGCAAACCTATGATGATTTCTTACCGCATTTAGCTCACAGGGCTGAGCTTAATTATATCATTGGTAAGATGCAGAGAGAGTTAGGAACTTCCCATAATTACCAGGGAGGAGGCAAAACCCCCAAATTAGAACATATATCCATTGGTTTATTAGGGGCAGATTTTGAAGTTGATGAGGAATCACTCTTTTATAGATTTAAGAAAATATATAAAGGTGAAAACTGGCAAAAATCACGCACCTCACCACTCACTGAACCAGGTGTGGATGTTAAAGAGGGTGAATATTTAATTGCTGTTGAGGATGAAATAATCCGTTCTCCTGAAAACATCTACAAGTACTTTGAAAACACGGTAGGTAAGCAAATAAGGATAAAGATCGATAGCAAACCTTGTATTAAAGGTTCGCGGACAATCAAGATAAAGCCAATTGATGTTAAAGGGGAAGGGGAATTGAGATATCTGGATTGGGTTGAGAATAACAGGAAGAAGGTTGAAGAGGCTACGAATGGGCGGATTGGATACATTCATGTTCCCAATACTGCTATGTGGGGGTTGAAAGAGTTTGGTAAGTACTTTTTTGCGCAAAGAAACAGAGAAGGCTTGATAATTGATATAAGATATAATGGTGGGGGCTGGTCTCCTATGATGTTTATGGATTATCTTAAACAAAGTCCTCTTAGCATATTTATTCCAAGGTATGGAGAACCACACATGGATCCCTATGCAAGATTCAAAGGTAACCTTGTATGTATTACCAATGAATATGCAGGTTCGGGCGGAGATATGTTTCCTTATTACTTCCGTAAGTTGGGGTTAGGAAAACTCGTTGGTACTACTACCTGGGGTGGTTTATTGAGTTGTAATGGAAGAAAGTTAATGGATGGAGGAGTGATTGTGATCCCTATGTATGAGGTTACTGATATTGAAAATGAGAAATTACTTGAGAATGAGGGAGTTCACCCTGATATCGAGATTGATAATCCTCCAAATTTGTTGATGAAAGGAAGGGATCTACAGCTTGAGAAGGCTATTGAGGTGTTGAGTAAATAATATTCGGATGAAAGCCGTTTTTAAATCGCTTGTCTTTTAAGGAAGGAAGTGAAGTAAAAGATTTGAATAGAGATGAAATCTATTCTATCTCTAATAATATGGGTGCGTGGTCGGAGCCGTGGACATCCTTCAGGATGATTGAGTCCTTGATTCTATCAATTAAACCTTCTGTTACGAAGAAATAATCTAATCTCCACCCAACATTCCTTTCCCTTGCCTTAAATCTATAAGTCCACCAGGTGTATTGTTCCCCTTCTGCATAGAAATGTCTGAAGGTATCTATATAACCTTTTGATACGAGTTTATCGAGCCATAACCTCTCAATTGGTAGAAATCCAGAGAACTTTTCATTTGCTTTCGGGTTTGCAAGGTCTATTTCCTTATGGGCAGTGTTGAAGTCACCTGTAATAATTAGTTCCTCGCCTTCTTTTCTTAGATTTTCCGAGAACTCGAGGAATGCATCATAATAATCCAATTTGAATTGTAGTCTCTCATCACTCATTTTGCCATTTGGAAAATAGACATTTAGAAGGGTAAAATCCGGATACCTGGTTTTTATCAATCTTCCTTCAGTATCAAATTTTTCTATTCCCATACCGAATTGAATATCCTGTGGTTCTTCTTTTGAAAAGGTTGTAACACCGCTATAACCTGGTTTCTTCGCAGAATTCCAATAAGAATGGTATCCTTCGGGATTAATGATCTCTTCGTCGAGTTGATCCGATGATGCTTTAATTTCCTGTAAACATAATATATCAGGGCTTTCTTCCCGGAGCCATTCTCTGAATCCCTTTTTGAGTATCGCCCTGAGCCCATTTACATTAAATGAGATTATTCTCATAGTTCTAAATTATCAGATGTAATGACTATGTCAAGGCGAGAATTACTCTCACACAACCGCCATTTTTCTCGCAAAGCTCGCAAAGGAGGCAAAGGGCGCAAAGCCCTTCACTACCCCTGATTTTTGTAATTGAAGAGAGAGAGCCCATCATCACCGCCATTTTTCTCGCAAAGCTCGCAAAGGACTTGAAGCCCGCAAAGAGGATTCGATTTTTGGCATTGTCCCAAAGTTGTATGATTTAGTGTAGTTTCTTGTTACTACGAGCTTGAGGGTACACAGAGGGCGAGGAAACCTCGCCCCTACATTAAATTGTAAGGGCACAGCGCTCCGTGCCCCTACAATCAACTGACCAACCCTATCACAATGGTATTATTATTTCAGGTCTCTTTGCTCCTGCCCTTATCTGGGTTCTGCCATCGATGGCAACGAGTCTTCCCTTAAAGTGATTGAATTTTTTCATTGTATTAATATCAATCTTTTTATCTCCGAAGCCTTCCATCAAGATGATTGTCACTCCTGTGTTATTATCTTTTGTTGTACCCTTTGCTATTTCTTCACCAAATAGGTCTTTAAATTCCGGAATATTTATAGAAGGGGCTATTATTCCTTTTATTTCTCCCACATACTCCTCAAAATCACCTCTTCTTAAAGGCTTTTCGACAAGGATTATATCCTCTCCAAGGATTCCGTATTCTTCGCCGCCAAAGCCAAATACCCCGTTAATTAGTTCCCCTTCTGTTTCGATGATCGTTCCCCTCTTTGGTATAATCTCCTTTACAATTCCCGGGATGAATGCGTCCATTTTTCTCTCTTCAATAGGTCTCCTTACGGTTACATTTCCTGTTTTTAAGTCTATGGAGATGATTTCTCCGAAGATAGGGGACCTGCAGTATTCCATTCTTATACCTGCATATATTGATTTAGAGGCAATCACTCCACCCTTTTCAACCTTATTTCCTAACTTCTTTTCAAGGTATAATTGCAGACTTTTAGTAGGGATATTTAATTCCTCTGCACAATTTATTGTAACAGGCCCAATTTCCTCTTTATTTACCTTCTCTCTGATAACAATTTTACCCGAAGCAGGTGATATAAATTCAAGAATACCGCTTACCGGGGAATGTGCTTCCAATTTCACAGTCATTCTCTGCCTAACCGCAATGATATCTCTTGCCTCTATATGATCCCCTATTTTCTTTGTAAGGTAATCTTCGATTTCCCTTAGCCCGATATTCAACCTTCCTGCTATATCCACTATGAACGGCCTTTCTCCAAGGTAAAGCATTTCTGCAATAATCGTATCAGGTTTTACCCTATCTCCCTCTTTTACTAAAACCCTTCCGTCAAAGGGTAAAATCCTCTTTTTCTGGATCTTAGCCATTATTTTCTCCTGATATTATAGTTCTCCATTCCATTATTCTTTCTGGTGTTGGATTAAGGGGTCTTATCCTCATATCGCAGATGATTCCAAATTGACCGCACTTTACAATTTTCCTGACAGGGATACCTTTTCCTTTGCCTGCATCAAACCGCTTTGATGGTAATACTTTTACCTCGACTGTATCTTTATCCAGAGGGATTCTTATAAAGTCTCCAACCTTTACTTTTCTTTCATCGTCGTCAATGTTTAGAGAAAATGCTACCCTTCCCAATCTATTCTTCCCTAAAGGAGAAATTACCGTTGCAAGAGGGATGAGGCACTCATTTTCAAAGAGTTCAAGACCCAGGGCGGGATTTACAGAGGAGAGAACCCCAAGATGGGGCATCATAAACTCAGAGTCCGCATAGAATTCTGTAATTCCCTTTGCTTCAAACCCATCCAGCATTATTTCAAGGGCGTTATTTCTCTTTAGATGGGATAATATTCCACCAGTCCCGATTATCATATCTATCATTAGAAGGTTTAATTCTGAACGTCCTGTTGTAGATTCTTTTGGTTTTTTATCCTCTCCCTTGAATAACCTCTCGATTGTAATCGTATCATCTATTAATTCTTTTTCCGCAAGTTTTTTATGGTCTATAAATGCAGCCTGGAAAATCTCCTTTGCGACTGACATTTCCATTTCTATCTCTAATTTATTTGAGGGTAAAGAAGTTGGGGAGATCATCTTATTTGCAGCCAGATTTTGGAGGTCCCCTTCGTTAATCTCAAGAGGCATCCATTTCATTACATTTTTTAGACCTGCCCTTTCGATGGTTTGAAGAAGGGAATAACTCATACCAATATTTGCACTGACGGTCCTTACAACCGTCTCATCGTAGGCTGAGAATACATCTGTTGTTGCACCCCCAATATCAAAGGCAAGTATATGTCTCTTATTATGTTCGGAATATCTCTTGAGGAGTTCGAATATCGCACCAGGAGTGGGTAAAACAGGAATGGATACCCTGCTCACCAATTGTTCATAACCAGGAGCCCTTTTCATTACATGTTCCATAAATATTCTCATTATCTCCCTTCTCGCAGGCGAAAGATTCTCTTCATTTAAAGTGGGTCTTATATTTTCCGTTATAGAGAGGTCAAATCTATCCTTCAATGCTATCTCAATAAATTCTCTTCCATTGCTATTCCCGGCATATACAAGGGGTATCTTATAATCGCCAAATTTACCCTTGATTTCAGAGGCGGCAAGTATCTCTCCCAGCTCTGCAACCAGGGATATTGCACCACCCTCTACACCTCCGGAGAGAAGAATGATATCAGGCCGGAGTTCCTTTAATGCCATTATCTTCTCAAACGGGGTTCTCTCATCGTCAATGGCAAAGACATCCGTTACTATTGCACCGGCACCCAGAGCAGTCCTTTCTGCACTCTCACTAGTGAAGAACGTTACAAGCCCCACAGTCACCATCTGGAGTCCACCACCTGCACTACTGGTAGCAACAAAGAGGTCAACCCCACTATCAACAGCAGATGGAATTATCAACTCATCATTTTTCAACAATTTCCAGTTGGTCTTATCCTCGAGTCCCTTTATGGAATCCACAACACCAACCCAAACATCCTCTTCTATAGTCTCCACAGTGGTTTTTGACTGATTGAACCCGGAAAAAGCCATCTTTCCTTTATTGTTTCTCTTGAAGAGGATTGCCTTTGTGGTTGTGCTTCCTACATCTAATGCAAGAATTGCATTAAGAGAGTGCTTTGAAACGGTATCCAGAACCTCTTTTTCCGTATATCCCATCTTTCTTACCTCAGTTAGAAAATCCCTGTATAATTCAACAAGTTGTTCCCCTTTTACACCCATGGGTAACCCTACAATCTTACTTTTTTTACCCTTTCTTGTTTTCAAAACCCCCATATTTTCAAGATACCTGTATGTCCTAACTATGGTGGCAGGATTTACACTAAGTTGAGAAGCAAGATTCCTTATAGAGGGAAGCTCATCTCCAACCCGCAACCTACCGGATGCAATAAGGGCAATGATATTGTCAATGACCTGCTGGTATAAAGGAATATGTGAGTCAAAATCTATTTTTATATCCATCTGTATCACCTCTCTCATACAGTATAACACTTTTTTGGGCTTTGTCAAGGGGTTTTATTATTTTTCTCGCAAAGCACTCAAAGTAAGCGAAGCTCGCAATGACTATTTGTTGGGTTCATTGAATTTGTCAGGTTTGTTCCTATTTAACTATTCGACCATTTAACTATTCAACTAATTCCTTTTGCTTGAAATCTACCCAGAATTAGACACAGATAACACAGATAGGCGCTCCGCGCCAATGAAGAATGCAAAGTGCAAAATGCAAAATTCCTCTCTACCCAACCGCTTATTCGCAGATTTTGGAGTAGCAG
>JAGLZA010000145.1 GCA_023131835.1 Caldifarciminota bacterium | reverse complement strand
TATGAAATTATCTAACAGGGCAGGCTTGTAGAGGCAATTCATGAATTGCCACTACTCTGTTATTGCGATTGGGAAGTTGCTCCCACAAAAGGACGGACGCAGTTCGCCCCTACTATTTAACTATTTTCCTTTGTGTCCTTTACATTCATAGCGTTGGATTGCGTTTATATCAGGGTTTTGGGCTCTGGGAGGGACTTTCGACTGATGACTCTTGACTCATGACTCTATCTTAATCAGTGAAAATCAGTGTCAAAATAGGATTTAGGGGTTGGGGTACTGAGTTTATTAGATTATATGTGGTATGGGATATGGGTTTGTGGGGTTCGTTCCTAATTAACTATTTGACCATTTAACTACTTTCCTTTGTGTCCTTTGTGTCTTTGTGGTGAAATAAGACCGTGGCTGAAAATGGAGGTAGTGTGGTCTTATCTTCTATTGACAGTAAGGGGGATTGTTTTATAATTGCGGGAAATGATAAAATTGAATCCTATTGAAAAAAAGACATTCATAAATCACCTTATTTTCTCAGGTATGAATGGTATATTCTTCGGAGGGCTTATGCTTCAGGAGATAATAGCAAGAAAGACCCTTCTTTCTTCTAATCTTGTAGTAACCTTTGTTACAATGGTATGGCCTGTGGCTAATCTTTTCTCCATCTACTGGGGGGAATATTTAGAGGGGAGGAAAGATAGAAAGAATCTTTTTTTAGTAGCCGGTATTCTTGGAAGACTTTCTCTTGTTCTTACATTTTTTGTTCAAACAGGAATGCATCTTGTCCTGTTACTCCTTCTTGTATACTCCTTTAATACTTTTATTATACCTGTTCAGAATTCTATTTTTCAGTTCAACTACAGAAGGAAAATAAGGGGGATGCTCTTTGGATTTTCTCAAACCGTATATTCCATCTTTCTGGTTTTAACCGCATTCATTTTTGGAAGGGTTCTTGATTACAATGAATACTTCTTCAGATTCCTTTTTACAATCGTTGGAATATTTGGTTTTCTGGGGATAATGGTTTTGATGAGAATAAAGGTAGAAGGCATACCAGAGATGGTAAAGAATGCAAGGGCTCATCCTTTTATAAGCCCAATAATTGCAACTGTATATGAGTTTCGAAAAAACAAGCCTTTCCTGATGTATGAAATTGCTTTTATGGTCTATGGATTTGGTTTTATGATGGCATTGCCAATTATTCCACAATTTCTGGTGAATAAACTCGGTATGACCTATACACAGATATCCATAGGTAAGGTAATGATTGCCAATGCTGGAATGGCTGTTTTTTCACCTCTTGCCGGTTTTCTTGAGGATCGGCTCAATCCTATACTATTCAGTGGCATATCTTTCATTATTCTTGGCTTTTATCCCCTTTTGCTTAATCTATCCATTTCCCAGAATATTATGGATCCTGTTAGTTTTGTCTATTTTGCCTTTGGTGTTTTCTCTTTAGGCATGGCCGGGGTTATGATGAATTGGACACTTGGTTCAATATATTTTGCAAGGGGAAGGGATTCTGTGATGCTTCAGAGTGTTCATGTGACACTGACCGCCTTTAGAGGCCTTTTTGCACCACTGCTGGGGTACTTTCTTATGACCAGATTTTCAGATACGGTCGGTTTTGTAAGCAGTTCTCTGATGTTCTTTATGGCTTCAGTTATAATGTTTGTTACATATAAAAAATGTCGTGATGGTTTGTATGGATAAACTTATCTGTAGAAGTTGTAATGGAGAATTTTCATTGAGTGAAGCAATCTGGAGGTGTGAATGTGGTGGATTACTTGATGTAGATTTTAGAGCATCCTTCCCGATAGATAAGATAAATAGAAGACCATCAGGTTTCTGGAGATACAGGGAAGCAATTCCTATCTTAGACGATAAGAATATTATCTCTTTTAATGAAGAATTTACCCCAATGGTTCCACTTGATTTTAATGGCAAAGAAGTTTTGATTAAATTGGATTATCTATTTCCAACAGGCTCCTTCAAAGATAGGGGGGCGTCTATATTAATAAGCAAGGTAAAAGAACTCAGAATAAAGAGGGTTGTTGAGGATTCATCCGGGAATGCTGGTTCTGCAATTGCTGCATATTGTGCTAAAGCAGGAATTGAATGCGATATTTTTGTCCCTGATTATACACCTCCTGGTAAGATTGCGCAGATTGAATCCTATGGGGCAAGGTTACACAGGATTCCTGGCACAAGGGAGGATGCTGCCCATTCTGCACTTAGAGCAGCGAAAGATTATTATTATGCAAGCCATCACTGGAATCCCTTCTTTCTTCAAGGAACCAAGACCTTTGCGTTTGAAGTTGCAGAGCAACTTGATTGGATATCTCCGGATTCAGTTATTGTTCCAGTCGGGAGCGGGTCTTTATTACTTGGAGTATATAAGGGTTTTAATGAACTCCTGAATGCCGGAATTATTGATAGGATTCCAAAACTGATCGGGATTCAGGCTGCAAATTGTGCTCCAGTGGCTATCTCATTCAAAGAGAATTCAAATGATGTTTATGAAATAGATAAAAAAGAGACCATCGCAGAAGGAATCTCAATAGCTGCACCGGTCAGGGGTAAACAGGTTCTTGAATCTGTTAAAAATTGCGGTGGGAAATTTATCACAGTTTCAGAGGAAGAGATTAAGGAGTCATTAAGGTGGATTTGTAGGAAGGGATTTTTTATCGAACCTACTTCTGCTGCAACGATTGCAGGGATTAATAAATACCTTAAAGAATCATCTCCGGATGAAGTTATTGTTTCAATATTTACAGGGCATGGATTAAAGACTACTGAGAAGATTTTAAAGATATTGAACGAGTGAACTGGTGACAATAAGGCGTAAGTCACAAGTTGTAAGTCCTATCCAAAGCCCAGCCCAATTTTTAGACACAGATTCTCACTGATTAAGACTGATTTTTCACCACAAAGGCACAGAGGACACAAAGAAAAATAATGTTTTTGTTTTTCCCCACTATCCCACAAGAAAGGAAACACAAAGAAGACAAAGTACACAAAAAAAATACATATTAGCTGATAGCTGTTCGCTGTTGGCTGATTATGACGCAGATAAACGCAGATGAACACAGATGAACGAAAGAGCCCACCATCACCCCTGATTTTTTGTAATTCGAGAGAGAGCACACAACCCTCCCACCTTTTTTTGACGCTGATTTTCACTGATTTAGCTGATTTTTTCTGCCACAGAGATACCCCGGTATGGTCGGTTCCTCCCTACGGGGCAAGCAGAGAACACCTGTCTGCGTGCGGAACGCACAGGCAGGCAAAGGAAGAATAGTTAAGTGGTTGAATGGGAAATAGTTAAATAGTAGGGGCAGGTCTTGCACCTGCCCATTTGTGGGAGCAACTTCGTGAGTCGCGGTTTTTGTAGGGACAAGGTATACCTTGTCCTTTCGGATGTCGTTGCGAGGAGCGAAGCGACGAAGCAATCTCAAAACCCGCAATCTAATTTCTCGCAAAGAGCGCAAAGGAAGATAAAGTACACAAAGAGAATTCAGTTTTGTATGGGCAAGGTTCCCTCACCCTACCTCGGGTCAGGTAAACTGACCTCTACTCGGCTATCGTGTTAATCTGTGTCAAATAAAGTAAAGGTTCGAGAGATCGGGGATTGGCGATTGGTAGTGAAATCAGTAATAAAATGTACTTCCACCGATGAACTCGCGCAGAATAGAAGTTGGTGGAATTTCATCTTCAGTTATACCGAGGAAATGATCAAGAAAATTCAATAATCGGAGACTCTCACAGTAATAGGGAGAGGCGGTTTCAATAGAACGTAAAGGCGTTTCAACAAATCCTCTCAGAACTGCAAGTTCGTAGACAAGGGATGAATTAAACATAATATCAGCTCTTTCCTGATATGGAAATACAAATTGCTCTTCGCCTTCTACAACGGAATCCCATTGTTTTAGTGTATCATTGGCTGAATGTCCCCTGAAGCGGGTATCTCTAAATATTCTCCTGAGGAGTCTCAGATCTCTTGTGGGAATGCGGTTTACCCTATTTATGTTCAATTGAGTGAGGGCACTGACATATATCTTGAAATTATTTTGTTCCATTCCTTTAAATAGTACAGGATTGAAGGCATGTAGTCCTTCGATTATGAGAACAGTTTTTTGCCCGATCTTAAGAGTTTCTCCATGCCATTCCTTTTTTCCTTTTTTGAAATTAAATCTTAATCTTTTTACCTCCTTTCCCTCTATCAATCCTGACATATGTTTTCTAAATAGTTTCACATCTATTGCTTCTATGGTATCAAAATAGGGAATGGAGGCTTTGTAAACAGGTGTTTCTCCTCTATTTAAAAAGTAATCATCAAGAGAGATATATTCTGGCTCTAAACCATGCACTCTAAGGTGAACACCAAGTCTTTTTGCAAAGGTGGTTTTTCCGGAGGATGAAGGTCCTGCTATCAGTATAAATTTTACCCGATCATTTCTATTTATTATTTTTGAACATATTTCAGTTATTTTTTCAGTATGGATAGCTTCGGCAATCTTTACGATCTCAGATATCCCGCCGGAAAGTATATATTCATTCAATTGAGATATATCCCATATCTTTAATATCTCAGAGAGTTTCTCTGATTCGCGATAGGTCTTGAAGAGTTTCTTCATCTTTTCTGTTTTTCCAAGATTGAAAGGGTCTTTCCTGGAGGGTAGAATTACGAGAAATCCATCCTGTAGAGCGATAAGATCAAATATTGATAGAAACCCTGTAGATGGTAATAAAGGTCCTGCAAAATATGCTACAAAATTGTCCATTTTATAAATGGGAATATGACTTCTGTATAGATGTTTTAGAATATTGAGATCATCCTCTCTTTTTTTAAGCAGGTGCATAGCTTCCAATTTAGTTGGCATAAGCCTTTCAATTTTTTTATCTTCTTCGATTAGACTCCTTATTTCCTTTTTTACTTGATTTAGTTCTAAAGAACCTTTTAGAAATCTGCCAAACAATGAATCCCCATACGAATGTTCAATCTTTAAAGTGACCCCTTTTCTTTTTGCTGTATAATCGAGTAGGAATACAAGAGTCCTTTCGTAGGTTCTTCTACCTTCGGTATTCTCTATTCCAAGGAGTTCTATAATGCCATCCAGAGGAGCCTTATCCACAAGTGATGAATATTGATTGTCTATCCTTGCTAATGTTGTGGGATATTTTAGATCCGGGTAGAGATCAAGGATTGGCTTATTCATCTATCATCGTTACATCTGCATTTTGGGTCATAAAAGCGATTCTATTTCTGCCATGTGCCTTGACATAGTACATTGCAAGATCAGCAAGACGAAGTAATTCATAGAAATTGTCTGCTACATCCGGAAAACTCGCTATGCCAAAACTTGCATTAATACTATATTTAACTTTTTTTTCAATTTTAAATGGTTTGGACGATATGAGTTTTTTAATCTTTCTGGCAAACTCAATTGTCTCTGATAAGTTAGCATCCTCTATAACAATAATATACTCATCGCCACCGTACCTGATTCCTACCATTTTATCGTTCAGGGATTTCTTTATTCTATTGGCTACTAAATGTAATAATTTACTACCAATGAGATGGTTGTAAGTATCATTAACCCGCTTAAAATAATCAAGGTCCATAAATATCAAGGAACATTCTTTATCCTTTTTGTGCCATTTTTCTACAATTGCTGGGAGTTTTTCATTACAATATCTTGAATTATATAATCCTGTAAGTTCATCTGTGATTGAAGCAAGTCTGATTTTTTGATAGAGTCTTGCATTCTCCAGAGCAATTGCTAATTGGTGAGATACTTCTTCTATGATATTTGCTTCTTCTTCTGTAAAGGCATATTTCTTTGGTGAGCCAATATCAATGATCCCTGAAAAATCTTTTTCTTTCTTTATCGGAATTACCATTTCAGATGCTATTCCTTTAATGCCCGTATAGTATTCCGGATTTTGCTCGGTGTCCAGAACAATGATTCTTTTCCTGGTTTGTATTGCTTTTCCAACCAACCCTTCCCCTTCTTTTATTGAAGTTCTGAAAGGTTTTATGTTCTTCTGGGCAGCAAATCCTTTAAGTATGGCTTTTGATCCCTCAATAATTCCAATTGCCACATAATAATAACCGAATGTTTTTTGAATTAAATGTGTGCTTTTTTCTAAAAGAGTTCCAAGATCGAGTATAGATGTTATATTTTTATTTATATCAGAGAGTAGGGTCAGGTATCTGACCTTATCTTGTAGGCGTTTTACGAGATTAGCATTTTCAAGGGCTATAGCTGCGTGTGCAACATAATTGCTAATCGATTTTAAGTCACTTTTAGTGAAATTTTCTTCGCCCTTCTTATTAATAGCCTCAATCACTCCCAATATATTACCCTTGCTGATTAATGGAATAGCCAGTATGTCCCTTGTTTTAAAACCTATAGTTCTATCAATATCATCAAAAAACCTTTTGTCCTTATAAGGATGAATAACAATTAAAGGTTTTTTGTTTTTTACAACCCAACCTACAATTCCTTTAGTCATTGGCATTCTCTTTCCTGATAGTTCTTTACTTTTTTTGCCTGTAACCTCTTTGAAGATTAATTCCTTCCGCTCTTTATCCAATAAAAGAAGGGACCATGCTTCAGCATTTATCAATTGTGATATATGCTTCATTATAATGTGGAGAACCCTATCAATATCCATCTTCGGGGAATTGATTGCTTTAATTATTTCATCAAATACGCTAATCTTATTCTCCATTCTTCTCTCTTGGTAAGACTTCAAACAGTATTTTTACTCTACTCTTACCACTTACTAATTCCCCCTGCTCGTTAAATTCTAATTGTAACCCTTCGGGGATATTGAAATCTATCTTTTTTTCCTCTTTTTTACCATCTATATAATAGACACCAACCGGAGATATTGTGAAATCATTAAGAATGAATTCTCGTTCAAACTCGTCCATTTTCAGGATGGTAAGGAGTTTATCCAGGGTTGCCTGTTCAGAATCTTCTGGAGTCAGAGGGTCGGTTATTAGAAGTTGATCAGAGTTGAGAATCAGATTTATGAAAGTCCCATGGTCAATTATTATTACAGAACGTTCAGGGCTTCTTCCGGATGAAAATATGGTAGATTCACCCACCAGTATACCAGTGAGATCGGGATCTCCAAAGGCATTGGGTGTAAATATAACATCTTTCCCAGGATGACCACTTGCTATTCCAATACCCAGCCTGAACAAGGATTTGAACTTCGGGGGTAGAAGGGCATAGGTTATGCCATTATGAAAGACTTCTTTCTCGGTAATTTCTTCAAACCAGTCTCTATAATTCATATAGTTTTCCCTGACAAATTCTTCAGCTGCCCGAACAAGAGCTAAAGCAGTCCGTATCGCCATCTCTGCACACCTTGGGTGTGGTAGAATTGAAAATTCATCTTCAAGGGCTATAGAAGAGCGAAGGATAATTGATGATTTGCCTTCACGACTTTTGTACATATTATGATATAAATCCTTTGAATTTACACCAAACCATAGAATACCTCCATCTCCGGTATCCTTAACAATAAATGATGATCCTTTCTTTGCTGCCTTTAACATAGAAGTTTGGAATTTACCCAGTATCGCTCTTTCTCTTTCTGCATCCCGTATTCGGTGTGCCATAAAGGTTGAGCCACGAATATCGTAGACCAAAATTGAGACCAGAGAGGAAAATTGCTTCCTTAAATATGTAGAAATATGTTCTTGCTTTTGAAGGCTTTCTTTATCTACTGAGGGTTCTATACTGCTTTTCCTTGAAAATCTGTAAAATTTCCCTCGGGGGAGCAAGGAAAGTCCTGCCAGATGTATTTTCTGTGTGTTTATAATTCTTGATTTGGGATTATCAAAATCCACTTCTGGAGGCCAGATCTCTATCATTCGATCAACTACCTCTCGAATGAAAAGAGGCTCTAGGATATTTGCAAAGATCCTTTTATAGTTTGAAATGACCCTTTCTACAGCAGGATAAAATTTTCTTTTGCTCTCATCTCCGAGGATAGAAAATACTCTCTTTTTTTCAGATAGTTTCTCTTCTTTTATAATTGCATGGATTATCCTTTTCTCACAGTTGGCGTTAATAATGGTAAGATAAGGTATTTCATGCCAGTATTCCCTTACCATTTTTTCTATCTCCCATTGAGGAGGTGAGGGTAACAGGGACTTTATATCTCCTATTCCAATATTAAGAGACGCTTTATTTTCGTCTACCATTGATTTTAAAGTTCTAAAAGTGTGTTCCAATCCCTGGATATGTCTTATGTGTTTTTTTACTGTTTTTTCCATATTTGTGATGAGGTCCTGAGTATCAGACAATAATTCATGGAGATCTCCACTTCTCTTATCTATAAGTGATTGCAATGTTGTTAAGTGCTTTCTAAGGGTTTCGTGGGTCTTCTCCCGTGTATTGATATCACTTTTATCCAGTTCCCTGTCCTTACTTATTAATCGCTTTTTTTCTGTAGAGGCCTTTTTTGCTATTATTTTGGCAAGTTTTGAGAGGGTTTCGTCAGTTGGCCGGAAGAAGTCGGAGAAGGGAAAATTTCTCAAGTCATCCATGTCTGTTATTTCTGTATTTTCCAATAAAGAGATGATGTCATTGCTTTCCCTATTAGTGAAATTTTGTATCAGAATTTTGTGTGTATTGTAGAATAAAGAAGGTGTGAAGCCGTAAGGAGCAAGATATTTGTGTAGGTTATCCAATGTGATATCTTTATAGGGGAAACCAATTGGAAATGGTTCTACCAGGAAAAATTTTATGAAATCATCAACTTGTTTTTCTCCAAGTATCTCCTCTAAAATAGTAGATAATCTTTTTCCGAAGGAAATAGCATTGGTTATTCTGTTGACTAATTCTTGAGGGAATATCTTCATTATTAGAGATAAGAGGATGATAAAATAGTGACTCCCCCTGTTTATAGTATTATCAGATAATTCTTTAAGCAACTTAAAATCTTTTTTGTAGAGTTTGTTTTTTGTTAACCGTTGGAACATATCCCTGAGGTATGCCCTTTCATCTTTGTTTATTTCCGCCATAACCTTGCAATTGTGCTTTGAAAAGAAATCAGGTAATGCCTTATTCATTGATCGCATCTCAACGAAATCAGATAACATCTGCTTGTTGTTTTCAAAAAGGTTTCCCTCTCCGACACTTTCGTGAAGGGAAAGAAATGATTTACTGTTTATTATTGTAGCCATTTCTAAATCATTTAGTCCAAATGGTTTAATTTTTACCTCCCTTAAAGAATTCATTCTCTCTGAATGTAATAATACCATTAACGATAGTTAGTTTGACCAGTCCCTTTAATCTCCAACCAATAAATGGAGAGTTAATTGATTTTGAAGCAAAGTTATCTGGATCAACTACCCATTCTTTCTCAGTATCAACGAGTGTAAAATCAGCAGTTCCTCCCTTGCGTATTTCCCCTAATGGTAGATTGAGTATCTTTGCTGGTTTATTGCTCATACTATTAATTAATTCTTCAAAGCTGAGTTTATTCTTAAGGACAAGATTGGTATACAAGGCACTAAAAGCAGTCTCTAATCCTACTACACCAAAGGGGGCAAGGGAATATTCAACCTCCTTTTCATAAACAGGATGTGGTGCATGATCGGTGGCAATCGCATTTATTATCCCCTCTCGTAGTGCTCGGATGAGGGCTTCTCTATCAGTTGAAGATCTTAATGGTGGTTTCATCTTTGTGTTTGTGTCAAAATTCACCACTGATTCTTCTGTTAAGAGTAGATGATGAGGTGTGACCTCTGCTGTAACATTGATTCCGTCTTCCTTTCCATGTTTTAGAAATCCTATTGAACTCTCTGCAGAAATATGGGCCAAATGTAATCTGCCACCAGTAAATTTTGCAAGAAGTATATCCCTTGCTATAATAGATGCCTCGGAGACATCTGGTATTCCTTTGAATCCAAGTTTGGTTGAGATTATACCCTCATTTATCTGTCCGTCTCTTGAGAGGTCAGAATCTTCAGGATGATCAATAATTGGGACATCAAACAGGAGCGAATATTCCAGTGCCCTTCTAAAAACAGATGAATTTTCAACACAGTTACCATCGTCACTAAAGCCTACACATCCTGCTTCATAGAGATGACCCATTTCTGATAATTCTTGCCCCTTTCTACCTTTTGTTATCGTGCCAATAGGGAAGATACGGCAGATACCGAGATTGCTGGCTTTTTCCTTTATATATCTTACAACTCCTTCATTATCAATAGGTGGATTTGTGTTTGGCATCACAGCAACAGATGTAAATCCGCCCTTTACTGCGGCTTTTGATCCTGTTTCTACTGTTTCCGCATCTTCTTTCCCTGGCTCTCTAAAATGCGAGTGTATATCAACCAGCCCGGGTATCAAATAGAGCCCCCGGGCATCTATCTCGATATCTGAAGAAGTATTGGAGGATTCTGTTACTATTCCATCCTTAATATATAGATCTCCGATTTCGTCAATGTTATTCTTTGGATCGTATAAATGGGCTCCTTTAATTGTTATTCTCATTTTAGTTTCTTTCTGCTAAGTAGATATAGAATACTCATCCTGATTGCCACACCTGTTCTCACTTGATCTAATATTAGAGAATATTCTGAATCAGCCACTTTTGATTCAATTTCAATCCCCCTATTCATAGGCCCTGGATGCATTATGAGTATATCAGGAGAAGCATATTCTTTTAATCGGTTATAGGTAAGACAGTAGTATCTGATATATTCTCTCATTGATGGAAAGAGGCTTTCTTCTTGTCTTTCTTTTTGTATTCTTAATACATAAATAATATGCTTTTCCGGCAGGGCTTTTGTTATATCATAGGTAACCGTAACCCCAAAGGTATTTATCCATTTAGGAATCAGGGTCGGAGGTCCACATACTGTTACTGAAGCTCCCATCTTGTTTAGCCCCAGAATAAGAGAACGAGCTACCCTGGAGTGTTCGATATCTCCAATGATAGCCACTTTCAAGTCCTTAAAATCAGGAAACCTCTTCCTTATCGTCATCAGATCAAGTAGAGCTTGTGTGGGATGTTCATGTGTTCCGTCTCCAGCATTCACAACAGAAGAACTTAATTTTTTCGCCAGATAGAAAGAAGAACCAGGGACTGAATGTCTTATGACGACGATATCTACTTCCATTGCCTGAATATTTTTAGCCGTATCAAGTAGTGTTTCTCCTTTGAGTATGCTGGAAGAAGAGGCAGAAAGATTGAAGGAGTCTGCCGAGAGACGTTTTTCAGCCAGAACAAATGAATTTAGAGTTCGGGTGCTTGGTTCGAAGAAAAGATTCGCAATAGTGATCCCTCGGAGTGTAGGAGCCTTTTTTATTGTCCTGCTTAGTATTTCCTCCATAGATTCTGCTACTTCAAAGATACCCTCGATTTCTTCCCTGCTTAAATCCTCTATACCCAGTAGGTCTTTCCTATTTAGTACCATTCACAATCTCTACTATCTTTATTGAATCCTCTTTATCAGTTTCCTGCAGGGATACCTTAACTTCTTCGCCTCCAACAAGATTTATAGTGATACCAGTATAGTTGGGCATAATAGGTAATTCCCTCCCACCTCTGTCAACCATAACGGATAGTTTTATGTTAGATGGACGCCCAAAGTCCATTATTTCATCGAGTGCTGCCCGTATAGTTCTTCCTGTGTATATTACATCATCCACGAGTAAGACATGCAGGTCGTCTATGGAACAGGGAAAATATGTAGAACCGATAATGGGCTTTGGCCCATAGGCCGTAAGGTCGTCTCGATAAAGGGTGATATCAAGAACCCCTACCTGGATGTCCCATGAGGTCAAATTGGCGAGTGTTTTAGCGAAACGTTCCGCTAATATATCACCGCGTTTTCTAATTCCTATTATACATATTTTTTTGAGTCGGGGATTTTGTTCCACTATTTCATGAGACATTCGTAAAAATGCCCACCGCATTTCTTCTGCATTCATAAGGGTGCGTTTTTCATTGAACTTCACTTTGGATATCTTTTACCACCCTGGCGGTGGAAATCTAAATGGAAAGGTTTGCGTATATTCTACAGGTTCTCCATCCTGTATTGCAGGGTCAAATTTCATTTGATAGGCTTCTTTTGTTGCTTCTGTGTCACAGGCTGGGAATAGTCCTCTCAATATCTTAACTCTATCAACAGTTCCCTTTTTTGTGATATGGATCTCAACAAATACCTGTCCTCTGATATCTAGTTTTTCTGCAACCTCGGGATATTTCCTTGGTGGAGCATAGGATAAGGTTGGTGGTAATATAGGTCCTTTTTTTACCACTTTTTCTTCTTTAGGAGTTTCCTCTGTTGGTTTTTCTTCTAAAGGTTCTGGTTCTTCCGTTTTTTCTTCAGGGACAGTTGTTGGAGCTGCTGCTTGTAGAATATTTTCTGCCGGACTGCTCGATTGTGTACCGGAAGTTGTAATTCTCTCGGGTTGTTCGCCTTGCGTCTCCTTGTAGTGTTCTCCGAGGGATGCCAATTCTATAGTGGTTGTAGAAGGTTTCTCAAACCATAATTCATCCAGGATCGAAATGAGAGGTCTTTTATCATTCCTGTTTATACCTCCTATATTCTTTTTGACCAGTGTGATATTCTGAGGAGCGTAAAGAAAGGTATAGGGGATATCTTCTGAGATAATTTCCTGAAAGCGATACCACGCTTTTTTAGCATTCTCTCTATCAAGAGAGAGAAGTGCCTCTCTCATTAGATGGTTTACTTCCTCATTTTTATATCCAACAAAGTTATAACTTCCGCCCGAACTCCATATCGGAAGGGGATTTAAGGCTTTTTTTACACTCCAGCCGAGAATATATGCGTCGAAATCGTGGTCGAATAATCTTTTTATCAGTTGTGAACCACTAAGTTCTGTTATTGTTGCGTTGATCCTTATTGCTTTTAGATCGGACACAATTGCTTCGGCGACATCAATCCTCAAAGGATTTCCCTTTTCTACAAGTATATTTATCTTTATACCTGAGTAATATTGTTCCCATCTTTTCTTCTTATATCCAAGTTCTTTTATTAAAGTTATTGCCATATCTTTATTATATGGTATTTCCTTTGTTTTTGGGTTGAATGCCCAGTGTTTTGGAGGTATTGGGCCGTTTAATTTACTACCAAATCCCTTCAATATCTCAGAGATTATAGATTCGCGATCGATCGCCATAGTTAAGGTTTTTCTAAGTTTCTTGTCCTTGAATCTTTCAAGGTTCCATCCTATATAAGCATAAGCTTCTCCGGCTGATACAATGGTCTTATAGCCTTCAATAGTATCATATTGTGCTGGAGGCAGATCATAGGCTATATCGATATTTCCTGATTTAATTTCATCAAGTAATTCCTCCATAGAAGATGGGAAATAAAAAACTATTCTATCAAGTGGAGGGCGGCCCTGGAAATAGTTGGGATTTGCAACTAATTCAATCCATTTCCCTGTATTCCATTCATTAAGTTTGTAAGGGCCATTCCCGGTTGGCACAAAGCTGAAGTCACTCATCTGTAGATTCTCTAAATCCTTTTCTATCTTATGCATAGGAATAGGGATTATGTTGGAGTGTAATAATTCATCAGCGTAGACTTTTTCAAAAGTAAAACGGACCCTCCTTCTATCGATTGCCTCTATATTCTTTATATATCTACATCTTTGATAAAGTGGTGATCGATTTTCTGAATTCTTTATCTGTTTAACTGTAAAGACTATATCTTCTGCGGTTATGGGCTTTCCGTCGTGCCATTCCGCATCATTTCTAATGGTATAGGTGATAGATTTTAAATCCTCTGAATATACCCAGGATTGAGCAAGTCCAGGTCTTATTTTACCATCGGGTCTGACTTCATGAAGAGGTGTAAATAATTTTTCGATTACAGGGGAAAGACCAGAGAGAGAGGGGTAAAGGGGATTAAGGGTGGTAGGTTCATTCATAATGGAAACAATTAATATTCCTCCTTTCTTTCCTTCATACTTAAACTCTTCTGTCCTTTGACAACCAAATACAAATAAGGTCAATACAATAAAGAGAAATGGTAACTTTTTCATTTATTCCTCCTTTTTCTTATTTTATATAAGTTCTTTCAATAGTCAAGGCTTTATTTCCTCTCACTACCCCCATTTTTAACCGCAGAGATAGTCGCTTCGCTCCAATTGAGAAATAGTTAAATGGTTGAATGGATAAATAGTTAAATAGGAACGAACCTAATGAACCCTACGAACCCAGTACCCTGAACCCAAATCCTACCCCCTAAATCCCAACCCCTAATATATGCCACGGTTTCTTCACTGTTTGAGATAGATGTAGGGGCGAGGTTTCCTCGCCCAAACGCATAACACAATCCAACGCAATGAACACAAAAGCCACAGAGATAGTCGCTTCGCTCCATTGAAGATTGAAGAGTGCAAAGTGCCCTATCACCTCACACCTTTATTTCCTTCTACCTTTTATAAAAACGCCCTTCCGTAATTTGAAGGGCGTTTTTATAGCATAGTTTTTATCTGTTGTGTATTCTATTCCTTTTCTTCTTCTTCTTTCTCTTCTTCCTTCTCTTCTTCTTTCTCTTTCTCTTTTTCTTTTTCTTCTACCTCAGGTTCGAATAATTGTTCCTCTTTTTCCAGTAGATCCTTATCGTCCTTTATCTTTACTAATATTGTATATATGAGGGTCTGCCCGGCGGTGAATGTAGATACACCATACCCGAGAACAATGTATATTATCGCATAAAAGGAAAAACCCAAAAGGAAACCACCGAAGGTAGTTGTAGCTCCCGGATAGGTTGCAAGGGTTTCTGACCCAGCAGAGATAAATTCTATGGGAGCGAAGAATGTCGGAACCCATTTTGCAATCCACACGGGTAACCAGGGTATATGGACATACCAATGAGCATTATGCCACATTATATTCCACCAGTTTCTCGGTCCGGCCCATAGCCCAATTGTCCAGTGTGTTAGAGATAGTGCGTAATTAAGCAACCATGCAAATATGACGATACCCAAGAATGTGGTTATCAATAGAATGACTTCCCAGAGAATATATCGCCAGGTTTGGTCATTAAGAAGAGAGAATCCTTCAAAAAGGGTATCAAATGTATCGCTTTCTGTAGCTGCTACTATGGATGAGGCACTAATCAGTATGACCCCGAGAACTACGGTAAGATAAACTGTAAAGAAGGCACCTGCAATTATTGGAATTGCTGAAAAACCAATAAGTAGCTGACCAACTGTGGGTATTCTCCCAACCAAACCGAAAACAAAAGCTACTAATAATAAAGAAGATATAAAAAGCAATAGGTATATTGGAGAGAGAAAGGTTCCCTTCCAGTTTTTATAAGCAAAACGCCAGGCTTCTTTAGATTCATAAAATTCGTCTCCTCTGAGTTGTTCGTATGTTATTTTTGATATAGCAGTTGTGGTTATAAAATAATAGAACAATGCCCAAAGAGCAGCAACCGCCCATATAATCCAGCCATACCATGTAAGATTAACCTGGAAGAATGGGAATGGTATATACCTGAATTCATGCCATATTTCCTGTATCTTCCAACCTGATGTCATAAAAGATAGGTATGTAAGGATTATGTATCCGGCCGTAGCATAAACAAGCCCCTTAGTAGCTACCCAAATCTTTTTTGGAGAAAAACCTAACCTTGCTGACCGAAAAACATCCTTCCAAACATAATCCAATGTCATTTTACCTCCTTTTTCCTTTGACAATAGGTCAAAATATTAAAAAGTCAAGGGTTAAATCTTCACTTTATTTTCTTTCAAAGAGGAATCGATTAGTCTTCTCATTCAGGAATTTTTTCATATCAGGAATGAATCTCGAGGTTTCTGAGATTCTCCTTTTCTGATAACTTACTTCCCTTAAGTATTTTATCTTGCCCTTTTCCCTGGTTGTTGTGATTGTTAGTTTATACCCTTCATTCGAAAGGTTCATTGTCTCCGGAAGATGGCTCAACTGCAGAGAGCCAGGATATAAAATTGTGGATTCCTCCTTTAGTATAGCATTTGAGAAGCGGAAGTAGTAGGGGTAAATCCTTTCTTTTTCACTGATAACAACAGAAAGGGGAAAGAATCCCACTGGATTCCTGAATAGTTCGAATATCAAATATTTATCCTGTCTTGATGTGTAACGTGGAGCCCTGAACTCTAACACTATTCTAACTTCATCTTTTGATATTTCCATAATAGTTGTATCCAGTTTCGCTGACATTGATACTCTCGAAATAACAGATTTGAGATATTTTTCTTTTTCCGCTTCGTTCTTGGATTCTATCCAGTTTTGAAAATTACGGGAGAAGTATCCGGTGAGTATACAGTTAATTTTCCCTTCCAGACTGCCTTCCTCTGATAGAGACAACTCGTTCTTTATCTCTATCCTGTTCTTTTTAAATGGGAGGATCTGGTAAAAGTATGAAGTATCCTTTTTGATTATCCATGCCCTTTTACCTTCATATGGTGTGTAGGAAGAACCACAATGTTCACAGGAAGGATCAAGGAATCGGATTCCATCATCCATCTGGACTCCTGTTATAATACCACCGAAACGGGATAGATATGGTAGTTGTTCTTCAACATTAGACAGAAATCCACCAAGTGGCATACTGACCCAGGATTTACCCCACTTCTTTTGAACTAAAACAGGAAAGGCATCAAACCCTGCTCCCCGGAGAAGTGAGATTAGAAGGATATTTTTATCTCGTGGACATCCATATCGATTTTTTTTAATTTCATTTGCTGGTTGAGGTTTTAACCCGATAAGTTGAAAGGAAACCGGTATGGTGCGGATTGAGTCACAGACAAAGGAGTAGATTTCTTCAAGTTCTTCACCCCTCTTACATGACTGGATGCCATCCTTTAGTATAGAATATATCCTTTTGCCAAGTTCCTCCCACGACGGATTGGAGGAGAAGACAAGTTCCTCTGCAATCTCATATTTTGGCGGCTTATACGGAGAATCTTTTATCCGTTCAATATCCTTTCTTTCCCATCGATGGATGATAAAATCTTCTTTCTTCTTACTTTCGTCTGGTTTGATATTGAAAGAGATATCTACGGTATCAGGGAGTTTAAGTATGAATATTTCTTTTTTTATAGGGAATTTTCCTCCAAAGATATGGGATCCCAGAAGAGGTAGGGGAGAGGGTTCCTTTGAGATTATTCGGTAGTGATAATACAGTTTTGAGCCCTCTACAACCTGAGGAAAACTCACGACCTTTAACAGGTTTTTTGAATACATGGGAGCAAGATGAGACTCTGGCGTACTGACATCCGATATCGCTTTTTTCTCTGGTTTATAGATATTGCCATCCTCTGTTTCAGTGTATGCTTCAATGATCTTAAATTCAGATTGTTCTTTATCGTATCTAATCTCTATATCACCAAATTCCTCCCTTCCTTGTTGAGATTCTATCAGAACTTCCAATTTCCTGTCTAATGTTCCTAACCCTGAGTGACTGATAGATAGGGTTATAGAATCGGATAGAATTGTTGCTCCTGATGAGGCAATTAATAGCAAACCTATTAACATATTTTTACCTCCTTTTTAAGAGGATTTTTTGTCCCTTGTACTTATCGGCTTCTTTAAGGGCCTTCTTTACT
Source organism: Caldifarciminota bacterium (assembly GCA_023131835.1). Lineage (GTDB taxonomy): Bacteria > Hydrothermota > UBA3072 > UBA3072 > UBA3072 > JAGLZA01. The sequence continues at coordinate 10,720 of JAGLZA010000145.1, read as the reverse complement.
TCAGGGTAGTTTTCTGCTGGTATCCTTGCTCTCTTAAGGGAGAAATCGGAATTGATTACGATTTTGTTCTTCTTGCTTTTATAGCATTGTCTTAAGGAGATGTATTCGTTAGAGATATCAAACTCATCAGGAAATTTGGATATTTTATAGTTAGATGGAATTTCCATTACCTCTCTATATGATGTTTTCAGGGTTACCATTAGATTTATAGGGTATTTCCTTTCATCGAGGGCAAATGGATTGCCCATTCCAAATTGGACAGAGACATTTCCACCTCCGCCAAGAGGAGGATTTAAGGTCAAGAGTTCTCCCATCTCACTTGCATAATCATCTATGTGATATCTAAGAATTATAGAAAGTGGTTCATCCAGACTTGAGAGCCCCTTTACAAAGAACGTATCAACAACTGCAGATGGATTGGATTGCATGATAAAACTGGTTACTATCCTTTCCTTCATTTCTGGTGGGAATTGCTTAAAGAGAGTTCTGAACTGGAGGTCCATAATCCCGGAGGTTTCAATGGTAAGAGTTCCGGTTAGTTTGTTGTTTTTATCAAGACTCGACTTGCCTATTAGATTCATGCTGTTCTTTTCAGGAGCCTGGGGAGCGGAATATCTCATGGGTTCACCCTTCTCACTTGAGATAAGCATTGCTTTACCGTTATATTCAAAGGCAGGTAAATAATCACGGGAATTTTCTACAGTTGGATCAAGGTAATAATATCCTTTATCACCTTTTACTGCAACAACAGCATGGTTGAATTGATCAACCGGAAGGTTTTCCTCAACCATTTCCATTGGATTTGTAATAACTATATAGGCGTCAATACCGATTTCTTTCAGCAAGGCAACGAGGAATGCTGCTTTATCCCGGCAAACTCCATATTTTCTTTCATAAGTTTGGGTAGCCAGAGCTGGTTTAAATCCTGCTTTTGCCCCGGAGAGCGTTGTCTCCACATAACGGATATTCTCGACTGTCCAATTGAAGAGGGCTCTTATTTTTTCCTCATTATTCATTTCTGGTTTTATAAGTTCAGCAATAAATTCTTTGATCACTGAATCCGTTTCAAATGTTGGCTTTGAGACCTTATAATACCATTTTGAAAAGTATTCCCAGGATGGTAGAGTGGAAACCAATAACTTTGTTGCCACATCTCGGATTGGTGGCATTACGGCTTCTTTCTCAATTGCTTTTACATCTCTTGTACTCCAGTTGTAAATTTCCCTATCTCTCTTATCTTCTTTTTTGAATGGGATATCCCCTCGAAGGACTGTCCATTTCAAATCCATTTTCTTCGGGATATCTATCTGAACTACTTTCTCCCTCAGTGGATATTCAGATTCAAAGAGGGTATAATATTGAAAATGGTTGGCAAAGAGTGGCTCGTAGTATATATCTTTAATCGTATATTCGATGGTGGACCATATCTCTATCTGGGGATAGGTGATTTTGACCATATATACATTGGGGATGAAAAATTTTGCACCCTCCCATGCTGGCATGGGATAGACATCAATGTTTCCATCAGGAACCTCAATTATTTCTCCTGTTGGGTTATATACCCTGGCGGAGACAACCATTAAAGTATCCCATTTGGTACAAAAAGCAAAGGTCTGTTCCCCGAATTTCTTCTTACCGTATGTAGAGAGTATCTTGATCATCTTATGTTGCGTAGAAATGCTGGTCCCGTCTTCATTAACTTCGATTTTTGTTGAATCGTATACTATTACACCATCTACACCTGGATACTTTTCTGTTCCTATCTCCTTTAGAACTGGTGGATAAATGATACCTTTTGTGCACTGATTGATGCCAATGATTATCAGTAGAATGGACCCCATTCCTTTTATAATGAATGGAAATCTCCATCTTATAAACGGTAGTTTCATTGAACCTCCTTTATTGTAATGATTATATCGTTATATATTTCCAATTCCTCTTTATTAACTACACCTATTCCTTCTTGAGATATTGTTGCTTTAATTTCAACAACCCTTTTCTCTTTGGGGTTGAAAATGATTTTACCCTTTGTTTGGGATTGCATAGTCATTTTCATTTCACCCATAGGGGTAGGCCTTGATATGGTATCAGGTCCTTCATACTTGTATTCAATTATGGCATTTTCTCCGGCGATTCCCAAGAAATTAAAGATGTAGTTGTCTCCATCCCATTCAGCTTGCCATGATGTTCCACTCCTGGTAGGCTCATTTGGGAAGGTATAAAAGGGAAAAAGTAAGCCTGCAATTTGTTTTCCCTCTTCTTCTGTTTTCTCTAATCCCGAAGGTGTAGTTGTAAATGGATATTCCTTTCCAATCAGGGTGTCCAAACCTGGTATTGATTGGAATTTCCCCATTGAGTGAACATTACCCTCTACCTTTTTTATTCTTCCAATCCCTTTGATATTGGACTTTTTTAACTCTGATATTACAATTTCCACATCCATTTCGATATTGGTTGTCTGTGTTGGTAATGGTTCCTTCTGATATTCAATGTTACTGGTAACATTGGTGCTTAGATGGTATTTCAATATGTCATTTTCCTGGATAGATGGGCGAAGGGAATTCAATATAACCTCTTTCTTCGTTGCTTTTCCACAACCAAGAACAACAAGCAATAAAACAAGTCCCATATACTTTCTCATTAGAACCTCCATTTTGTATGAAGAAAATAATACATTTCAAGTGAGTTGTCAAGCCTTGACAGAAAAAAAAATCCATCTATTCTAAAATTATGGTTGATCAATTACCAATAGGCTTATTTAAGGAAGGGGATTTTGTCATTGATGTTGGATGTTGGGACAATATAGAGCCATCGCTGGCGATGGCTCTCAAAGATGTTTGGGTATTTGCTATAGATAGGTACCAGCGATTGAAGTATTTTAAAGAGGAATTAAGAAAGGCAGTAATTGAAGGAAAGATAGAGGAGTCTACAACAAAAAAGATACAGCCAATGAAGGCAGATGTGAATCATCTCCCTTTTTGTGATGAATCTATAGATTGGGTTATTTTCTATTATTCGACTTCGTGGCTGGAGCAGTTTGGTTCACAGATGCTTGTAATTTACAGGGAGGTGAAGAGAGTTTTAGCGGAGGATGGTGGTGTTGTGATTGTTGAACCAACAATCGCTCGTGCGAGAGAACAGCAAGCATTACTAAAGACCCAAATGAGATCCGCAAGGGATGGAACAATAATAATAGGTAGAAAGGTAATTGAAGAAACCCTTCCCTTCTCCTAACTGCCAATTTTTAGACACAGATTTATTTCACCACAAAGACACGAAGGGCACAAAGAAGATTAATTTAACAATGGTTCAGGGGTCAAGGGTTCAAGTGAATACACTACCCCACCCACTTTTCCCGCAAATAGTTTAGTAGGAGCGACTTCCCAGTCGCGATTTTTGTTGTCCTTTCTTGTCTTTGAATGTTTTGCGAGAAGAATGGAGAGTAGTGTGTGTCAGAGCATACACTTGACAAAGATGGGTGATATTATAAGTTATAGATGTGGATATAAAGAGAGTAATTACAGAGAAGCAGATTGAAATAATAGACGTTAGATATACTCCCCTTGATGGAAGAATGAGGAGTATATCGTTTCCGGTGGAACGTCTGGACTCCTTCATTAAAAAAGGTATTGGAGTAGATGGTTCCTCTCTTGGTTTAAAGGATGAGGCCAACAGTGATATGTTATTAAAACCTGATACTGGACATTATTATTTAGACCCGCTCGCAGAGATTCCCTCTCTTATATTTTTTGGCGAATTATTTACACAAAAAAAAGGAGAACATATTAATATAGATTCCCGCTGGATTCTGAAGAAAACCCTCTCTCTTATTAAAGAAGAAGGAATTGCGGATGAGATTCTTATACTTCCCGAGTTAGAGTTCTATATATTTGACCAGTGCTTCTATCATATGGAAAACCTATGCTCTATAATTGATATTACTCCTTCTGATGTTTCCAGATTTAATGGCTATCATATGGATTATCCCCAAGATTCCTGTAAAGACTTCAGGAGCCATTTGATGAAAATCTTTCATAGTGCGGGGATAGAGGTGAAATATGGGCACCATGAAGTGGGAAGATTTGGGCAACATGAATTAGAACTTTCAAGCACCGATCCAATCACAGCAGCTGATAATGTATTATTTGGTAAATATCTCACTCATAGGCTATCCGGAAGTTATGATTTTAAAGTGACATTTATGCCAAAGCCAATTGATGGAGAACCGGGGAGTGGACTCCATTTCCATATACTCTTAAAACTAAAGGGAGATTCAATTTTTTATGACGAGTCAAATGAAAAACATCTCTCAGAACAATTAAGGGCATTTTCTATTGGGATTCTAAAGCATGGAAGGGCCTTATCCGCCTTTACCAACCCATCTACAAATTCCTATAAAAGGTTGGCCTCTGGTTTTGAAGCTCCATGGAAACTCTTCTACTCCGTTGGCAGCAGGAAATCAGCAATTAGAGTGCCAGATTATTATGGTGGCAAAGATATTGATATTGAATACCGTCCACCTGATGCAACCTGCAATCCCTATCTTGCTCTTTCTGCCATTCTACTTGCTGGGTTAGAAGGAATCAGGAAATCTTTAGGGCATAAGGATGTTAAGGGGAAAGAGCCTGAAGAATTACCCTCTAATCTCCTTGAAGCCTTACTATCTCTTGAATTGGATTGTGGTTTCCTCCTTGAAAACGGTATCTTTTCCGAATCGATTATTGGAGAATATATAGAAATGAAAAAGAAGGAATTCTGGGAGATAGAGAATAAACCAACTCCTCTTGAATTTATAAGGTATTTTTCGGTATGATCCGTAGATTACTTATCTGTTCCGTATTGTTCTTCATTCTTGGCGGACTTGCCGGGATAAATGTATGGATTCTTAATGATATCCCGGGTGTTGAGAGTATAGAATATTACGAGCCACTACTAACTACAAGAATTTATGATAGAAATAATGAATTGATTGATGAGGTCTATCAGCAAAGACGAATTCCCTTGAGGCTGGATTCGATCCCGGATTATATATCAAATGCTGCTATTGCAGTTGAAGATAAAGAATTTTACAATCATCCAGGAATAAATTTAAGGAGAATGGCAAAGGTAATCTGGGTGAATTTAATAAGACGCAGTTTTGTTCAGGGAGCAAGTACCATTACCCAACAACTTTCCAGGAATATTTTCCTCCATTTAAAGAAGAAAATGATTCGAAAAATCAAGGAGATATATCTTGCTCTCCTTATAGAGCGTCATTACTCGAAGGATAAGATTCTTGAAATGTATCTGAATGAAATCTACATTGGTTATGGCAATTACGGTATAGGAGCTGCATCGGAATACTATTTTGATAAAGAACTGGATTCCGTTTCCTTATCTGAAGCAGCGGCATTAATAGGCCTTATCGCCTCACCTGGACGATACTCTCCCTATAATAGTTACGAAAAATTTATAAAAAGGAGAAATTTTGTTCTGAAGGAGTTGAATCGCGAGGGTTATATTGGTGTAGAGGACCTGGATTCTGCCCTCTCAGAGTCTCTCTCTGTAGTTGATCATAGCAGTAAGAATAAAATTGGGCCGTATTATATAAATGAAGTAAAGAAGCAAATGAATTCCATATTTGGAAGTGCATACAGGACCTGGGGAGGGTATAAGGTCTATACCACTATGGATAAAAATATGCAGATACTGGCAGATAGTCTCACAGAATGGGGACTTTCTCGTGTTGAAAAACACTGGCATCTCACTCCGAAGGATTCCATACCTGATTCTTTGATTCATTCAGAGAATATTCCATATATACAGGGTGCCATTGTAGTAATGGAACCGAAAACTGGCTATGTATTGAGTCTGGTGGGAGGAAGAGATTTTAAACACAGTCTTTTTAACAGGGCTACTCAGGCGAAAAGACAGGCGGGATCTGCTTTTAAACCGTTTTTATACACTGCTGCTATAGACAATGGATTTTCCCCCTCCGATTTCGTATTTGATCTTCCTATTGTAAAAGAAGTTGCAGGACAAACCTATGCTCCCGGGAATTACGATAGTACCTTTATGGGAAAAATAACCTTACGGAAAGCGCTTAGTAAATCCCGTAATGGTGCAGCAGTAAGACTTGGGCAGGAAGTTGGACCTTTTACGGTTGTAGATTATGCTCACCAAATGGGGATAGAAAGTTATCTTGATCCTGTGATTTCCATACCCCTTGGTACTTCGGGTGTAACACCTCTTGAAATGGTGAGAGGTTATGCAACACTTGCCAATTTAGGGGAGAAAATAGAGCCAATATTCATAAAGAAGGTTGAGGATCGCTATGGAAATATTGTCTATGAAAGCAGGGTTGTGAATAAAAGAGTCCTTTCAAAGGGAATATCTTATATTATGGTTAGTATGTTGCAGAGTGTATTTGATGAAGGAACAGCCTATGGAGCAAGGCGACAGGGGTTCAAATTAACTGCTGCAGGTAAAACAGGGACAACAGATAATTTTACCGATGGATGGTTTATAGGATTTACTCCGGATCTCGTTGTTGGTGTATGGGTTGGTTATGATTATCCAAAAAGAATAGGCAATCATGCTTCTGGCGCTGGAATAGCATTGCCCATATGGACAAAATTTATGAAAGCAGTGGTCGATTCTACAAAAGATTGTCAATTCCCGGAGCCTGACAATATTGTTTTTCGATATGTATGCACTGAAAGCGGACAATTGGCTACACCACAGTGTCCAAAGGTTAAAAGAGAGGTATTCATCCGTGGTAATGAGCCTAAGAGGAGATGTTCTCTTCACGGCAAAGGAGAAGAAACCAAAGAGAAATCCATTGAGATGATAGATAAGTTTCACTTTTAGGAGGAAAAATGGGAAAATCAATTGCCTGTTTTTTGATACTGATTTCATTACTGGCTGGATTCGGTTATTTCTATATGCAGGAATACTATCCATTGAGAGCAGAACTCTTTGAGTATAAAGAAGAGAATAGAACCCTTCTCTCTGTAATAAATGAATTAAAGAAAGACTTAGAACAAGGGGATTCAGTAGTGATGAAACCAGCAGAGGATTATGTTGCACAGGATATGAGGGATATGATTGATGGCATTGAGGTAGAACAGGTAAGAGAGGAAATATCCATTATCCTTCCAGGGAAGAAACTGTTTCCTCCCGGGAGTGTTGAACTTTCTCAGGAGGGAAAAGATATGTTATTCAAGATTGCTAATATACTCAAGGAATTAAAGGGTAGAAAGATTATGATAGAAGGGCATACTGATAATACCAAAATTTCAGGGAGTCTTAAAAAAGAATATCCAACAAACTGGGACCTTTCTGCCAAGAGAGCGGTCAATGTTATTAAATATCTTATTTCCGAAGTTGGTATGAACCCAGAGAATCTGAGTGCTGTTGCTTATGGGGAATATCATCCCGTTGTCTCTAATGACACAAAGGAAGGCAGGAATAAGAATCGCCGAATAGTGATTGATGTTCTACCCAGATGAAGGCAGTGAGTCTCTTCTCTGGAGGGCTTGATTCTCTTCTTGCTGTTAAGATTATCCAATTGCATGGGATTGAGGTAGTTCCTGTTATCTTCAACAGCCATTTCTTTAACTCCGAAAAAGCCGAATATTATGCGGGCGTTAACAATCTGGATCTTATAATCAGGGATATATCACATAAGCACTTCGAGATCGTGCTTAAACCTAAATATGGATATGGAAAGGGGATGAATCCCTGTATAGATTGTCACGCTTTAATGATTAAGGAAGCATTTCAAGTGATGCAGGAGATAGGAGGAGAATTTATAATTACCGGGGATGTCCTTGGACAGAGACCATTTTCTCAGACTAAGAAAGGATTAAACCTTATTGATGGTTTAACAAAGCTTGGCCATATTACACTTCGCCCCCTTTCTGCGAAATTGTTAGAAATCACATTACCCGAGAAAAAGTGTATCATAGATAGAGAGAAACTCTATGGATTCTACGGGAGGAGTAGAGAACACCAGTTGAGGTTGGCAAAGGAATTTGGGGTGGAAGAGTTTGAAACACCAGCCGGAGGATGTATCCTGACCGATGAGTTTTTCTCAAAGCGTTTGAATATTGCGTTAAAGCAATGTGGATTTGACGAATCCCTTATTGGCCTTATCAGGGTTGGACGATTCTTTCGACTTAATAAATTTCTTTTTATCGTGAGTCGAAATCAACAGGAAGGGGAGTTATTGAGTAGATGTCAGACCGGTCTCTGCGAATTGGTAGATAAAAAAGGTCCTAATGGAAGACTCTTTAAATGTTCTGAGATGGGTAGTATTCAATCCGATGTTCAGGTGGATGATGACTTCGTTCTTGCCGCAAAAATCCTCGCAAGATATGCAGGAGAGGGCCCTGCAGCTATTAAGATGCCAGACGAGAAGATAATCACGGTTGAACCTCTGGATAGGGTTGAGGTTGAACGATTACTTATCCGTTGACTCTCAAGCTCGGAGTTTGACAGTATGACATCTTCGCCTTTTTTGACATGGTTGGTCTGTTGGTGAGTTGGACGGTTGGTCGGAACCCACTAACTCACTAAACCACTCACGACTTTGGACTTCTTTTCAACCCTACGAACCCCACGAACTCTATAAACTCAACGAACTCCACAAATGGTCATTGCGAGTTTCTCTCCTCGCTCTTCTTATGCGAAGCAATCTCTGGTGTGGGGTTTGGGCTTTCAACGCACCAACCCACTAACGCACTAACTCTTTGTCTATGATTCCCGATTATCGACTCCTGACATTGGACTTTGGACTTCTTTTCAACCCTACGAACCCCACGAACTCTATAAACTCAACGAACTCCACGAACCCAATGAACCCAACGAACTCTATAAACTCCTGAAATCACACAACCCTGGAACAGGCTTAAGGTTTTTGAGGTGTTAATATTTTACAATAGAATGAACAGGGTATCCTTTGATTTTTTCTCTTCCTTTCAACTCGGTTAATTCAACGAGGAATATAATCGAGGAGACCTCTCCACCCAATTGTTCAACAAGATGGGCGCTTGCTTGAGCTGTTCCTCCTGTAGCAAGGAGGTCGTCGCAGATTACGACCCTGTCTCCCTTACTGATAGCGTCTTTGTGTACTTCTATGCTGTTCTCTCCGTATTCAAGTGTGTATGACTCCTGGATAGTCTCGGCCGGTAGTTTACCAGGCTTTCTTATCATGTTTAATGATAATCCAAGTTGATAAGCAATAGGTGCTGCAAAGATGAAGCCTCGTGCTTCGATACCAAGGATTACATCGATGTCTTCATTTCTGATTAGATCAGTCATAAGATCGACTGCCTGTTTGAATGCTTTGTCATCCATTAATAGGGTTGTAATATCCCTGAAGAGTATGCCCTGTTCTGGAAAATCCGGTATATTCCTGATTTTTTCCTTTAATTCTTCCATTAAAACCTCACTGTGAATTGTTCAAATTCATTCTTGTATTCCTCCTCCTTGATTTCTACCGCTCTTACTGATGCAGATGGAGGACCTATACGGATAGCTTTAACCAGTTCTTTTAGACTCCATTCTTCACCTTCAGCTAAGATCTCAACCTTTCCGTTGTATAGATTCTTAACCCATCCGGTTATCTCTGATTCCGCTGCTTTCCTTCTGGTAAAAGACCTGAAGCACACTCCCTGAACTACTCCACTTACCCATAGATGTAATCTTTTCATACCTATTTATATATGAAATAATCTCTTGGTGTCAAGTAGGGGAGTGTTTAGCCACACCCCCTCCCATTTTTTTGCCACAGAGGACACAGAGAAGAATTGATGGTTTGTTTTCCCCACATCCTTTCCCACTTAATTTCACGCAAAGCCAGCAAAGAGAATTCTGTTTTGTAGGGGCGACTCGGTGAGTCGCCCGAAATGTAGGGACAAGGTATACCTTGTCCTCTTTTGATTTGTAGGGGCTCGACTCATCGAGTCCAAAATCGGAGTAGCGCGCCCTGTAATGGCAAGATACATCTTTAACTATTTGACTATTTTACTATTTAACCATTTGACTAATCCCCTCTGTGTTCACCTGCGTTTAAAAAAAGGGGTAGTGTGAACAGAGATTTTTCTTGACTTTCCCTCTATCTTCATTATATAAATAGATAGACCCATCTTTGAAAAAAGGGAAATGGAGGGAAATAATAAATAAAAATAAGAAGAACAACTATAGGGAAGTATATCCGCAATTAAGTGTGGATATAAACAAGTTATATACTATTTTTGGGATCGAAAAACATCCGAATCAACAATTTTGAAAGGAGGTTTTTGCAATGAAAATTATTGTTTTAAACGGAAGTCCTAAAGGTGACATAAGTGTTACAATGCAATATGTTCATTTTATCCAGAAGAAGTTTCCACAGCATGAACTTAATATCCTCAATGTTGCTCAAAGAATTAAAACGACCAGGGAAAATGACAAAGCTTTTCAAGAAATTATCGATGCAGTCAAATCATCTGACGGTGTTTTGTGGGCTTTTCCTCTTTATGTCCTTCATGTCCATTCTGGGTACAAGAGATTCATTGAACTTATTTCGGAAAAGGGAGCAGAAGAAGTTTTTAGAAATAAATACACAGCAGTTTTGACTACATCGATTCATTTCTTTGACCATACTGCTCACAATTATATGAATGCCATTTGCGATGATCTGGATATGAAGTATGTAGGGGGATTTTCTGCTTATATGGATGATCTATTAAAAGAA
>JAGLZA010000144.1 GCA_023131835.1 Caldifarciminota bacterium | reverse complement strand
CATCTCGGACTTTAACTAATTGTCCCGCATTGTTTATTGTTACAACATCAAAGTCAACTGTATTGCTTTTGGGCGATTCAGGAGCCAGAATAGATGAACAGCCCATTTGCGGTGTGCACGCGGGTGTGTGTTCCCCATCTAACATTGATACACCAGGTACAAGAAAGTGCGTTGCTTGTGTGCCATCAAACGCAAATATCGTAGCGTCAATGCTTCGCCCGTTTAACTTTGGGTTTTTTATTGCCTTCTGACCCTCTTTATTGAATTTAGCGTATAAGAAAGGGTCTTCGAACTTCTGCTCAAGCATTTTCGGCCCCTCAACTATCTCTGCGTGGTTCTTACTAACATAACCCGCTAACCCTATCTCGTTAAATAAAGTCACACCTAATTTGAAGCCTTCCGCAGTTGTGAACAGTTCCTCCGGCATGTCCGGTTTATCACCAGCTATCTGCATTGGCTGCCCCACTTTCGCTATGGGTATCCAATCAGTTTTGCTTTCAGTTGTAGTATTTGAATCCACAAAAGTTCCTGCCACTGCGGTTGCTATACCCTTCGGTAATTCTTTAGCATTATCTTTATCCATATATACAAAGTCGTACGAAAGATATATAAGGAGAACGTTTACAACGAGGGTAAGCCCGTATTAATTACCTTTTGTAAGTTTGCCAACACTTCAGTTAACGTCTCACCACATGAGTAACATCCCTCAATGGAAGGAACTATACCTACGTACATACCTTCTGCATCCTTCTCTATCACAATAGTTAACAACGTGGAATCGGTGTTTGGGCTCCAAGTTGTTGTGCCCTTCTGTGGAATTGCCGTTGTGTCCTTATGATAATTGTTCCTTATGTACGTTTCCAATGCATCACTAACAATCTTACTGCGTGTTGTGCCCTCCTTCTTTGCCATTATGTCCATTTTGTCATCCATATTGTCTGTTATCCTTCCCGATACGCAAACATTACGTCCTGGTCGATCCCCCCCTAATCTTTCATATCTTTCATATTCGCGCTTGGGTATTGTCACACCTTTTCTCATATTTCTCGCTCCCTAAACCCATATGCCTTAGCTATCTTTGCCATTGCCAAAACTGACTTCAGTTCCCTTTCGGATACTACCCTATCTAAATTGTGTCTGGATAATACAAACGTCCCATCTTCAAGACACACGTACAACGAGGAGTTAAAATATCTAAAGTACAAGATTCTCTCCCTTTCCTCAAATACTATCCCCTTATCTATACCCATTATTTCATCTTGTATAAGGTGTATTAACACTGTTTCTCCCTCTTTCGCTAAAGCTCGTACTCGCGCAAACCGCCCTGCTTTATAGTCTTCCTCTGCACCCCTTATTTGCTGTTCATCTGACTCTTCTTCTTTCATTTTGTTGCCTTTTTAACCTCCCCTTCTATAATTTCTTCTGTTTTCTTCTTACGATGTTGCATAAATAACGCATCTATATGCCACTTTGAGCCGAAGTATTCGTATAGCGTGCCAGCTATCCTACCTGAGAGCCCACTAACTGCTGACCTGAACGAACTCTTTGTCACACCCGTCCATATACCTACTAACTGCTTACCTGCCCTTGCCTTTATCATTTTCGTTACAGGCGTGACGTCAGGATAGTTTGCTTCACCTACATGTGCCTGCCCTTCAAATACCTCTTGATGTATCCAGAGTACACCTGCTTCCGTAGCTAATCTAACACCTTTTTGTGCGCTTCCAAGAATATCCTTCATCTTCTTGTTTATGTTTGAGCGATCTATAACTGCTATGGTCATCGATACCATCTTATTTTTTGTCTCCTTTGAATGAAATATAGCCTGCCCATACAC